>SLQH01000416.1 GCA_007131555.1 Planctomycetota bacterium
ACCAGATGCCGGGCTGATCGAGATAGGGATAAAAGGATTCGGGGTCATCGGCCCCCATGCCATCGCCCAGATAGTCACTGGGGGCCCATGGGGCGTCGCTCTCACGACCAGCGTGCAGGCGCAGTTCAGCCAGGATAGAGGATGCTGCCAGCGAACAGCGGGTGGCGTGTTCAGCAGCATGACGATCACGTACGCCCTGCAGGAACAGGGCATAGATGGCAGTGAAGCCCATGACGAAGATGCCGGTGGAGACCAGCAACTCCAGCAAGGTGAAGCCGTTACGGGCAGGGGACGCTGTCGTCATGTCCATATCATAGCTGAGAAGACGTCGTTCCCAACGTTGGTTTCCACCACACCTCAGGGATGGCGGTCACGCGCAGGGCTTGCTACTCAGCCATGGGCAGCTCAGTGTTGTTTTGGTAGATGAGCCCGAAGTCCTCAACCCACATGACTCCGGCGCTGACGCCTAGGGTGCCGACCATCTCTTCGGCAGAGGGAATCAGGGAGACCAGGGTTTCCGGCCCGATGCCCGGCGGCAGGCTGAAGACGCCCATGGCCATGCTCTGGGCCAAGGAGGTGCGGAGCTGATCCTTGAAGAACGGCAACCCTGATTGCATGCCCCGTTCATCGTCTGCCACCATCAGCACCAGGCCGCGTTGACGAGGCAGCAAGGCCCGCGCGGCGGCCAGCCACGGCGCATCGGCCAGCGTGCCTGTTCCAGTAGCCATATGGCCCCGTATCCGCTCTTCGGTCCCCTCGCCGATGGCCATCACCAGGCTCTGATCAGAGCCACCAAAGAGCAGGGCGCCCAGTTGGCCGATGCCCATGGGGTTGGGGACACGGTGTCCGGTGATGCCCTCTTCATCAATCGGCTGGGCACCCAACGCGGCCAGACCCACGCCAATGACTTGCAGCAATTGTCTGGCCACGGCTGGGTTGGCCATGTTCCAACCGACGGCCATCGGCGGGACAGCCGGTACTCCCCCGGTGTGACTGCTGTCGATGGGGAACTGGATGGCCTGCATGGGAGCCGTGAAGGACGCCAGGGCGATATCATGGGGTGCGCCCAGAACCATCTGGGTCTGCATTTCAGCGGCCAGGAAGAATTGATTGGTGCCCGGTTCGGGAGACAGGGTGACGGCGATCTTTTTGATGGTATTGTACAGGGCGGGCAGATCGCAGGCCATCGAGATCAGGGTCAGGGTCTCAGCATCGGCCCAGGCAGGGGGGCTGAGGTCGACTTCGTCGACATCCAGCAGGGCCGGCAGGCCCCGTCGTGGAGCCGGAGCGCCCATGAAGGCATTGGTATGCATGCGGCCAGTTTCAGTCAGCGAACAGCGCAGCGACATCAGGTCCAGGCCATTGAATCCGAGAATCTCCATCAGGCGTTGCAGGGTGACGGGGCCGACCTGTTCATGCATGGGCAGACAGGCCATCAGGGCTGGTAGATGGACGTGGATGTCGATCAAGACCCGTCCGGGCGAGCGGATGGCGGCGGTGCCGGGGTGGTCATCGACCACGCTGCCGAAGGCGCCGGAGCGTCCGGACAGCAGGTTGTCGATGATGTCCAGGGCCTTGGCCTCTGCGCTCTGGGCCAGTTCGGGATCATCATAGAAGGCAATGGCCCAGGCGATGGTATTTCCTTCCCGGCCGACGAAGAAGTGGGGCTGACCCTCAATGATGACGGTGGTCAGCGGGCGTTGGTTGACGTCTTGTTCGCGGCGGGAGACCTCACCCTCGTCTTCACCCCTGGCCAGGAGCTTGTCAAGGGCTCCCAGCAGGCGGTCGCTGAGATCATTGCCGGGCGTGAGCCAGCCGGTGGCGATGGCCAGCGGTGCCGAACTGCGATCGGCGGCCGGATACAGGGTCAGGGCCAGGCCGCTGGGCCCGGCCATGAGAGCCTCGCAGTCCTCCAAGCGCAGGTCCCATTTGCCCAGCATCTCCGGCCATTGGTCAGGGTCTGTGCCGGTTCCCTGGGCGACCATGTCCAGCAGGGCTTGGCGACGCTCAGCAGTGAAGATGGCCTGTCCGTAGCGGGTCTTCATGAATCGCTGCGCAAAACCCGCCCAGTCGGGACAGCTGATGGCGATCACCGTTTCGGCTGGCAGACTGCGCCATGGTGCCTGTCCTTCCGTGGCAGAGCCGAGGCTGATGCAGCACAGTATCAGGCTGGCGGACAGTATGCGGAACATGGCGGACTCCTTGGGATGGATGTCTTGGATGATGCTCAAACGTCACTGTTGAAGGTCTTTGCCCCTGCGGTTGATGACTGCAGGCCGCGACACCAGACGAGTGGAAAAAACATACTGTACTGATGCCGTCCAGGCCGTGCAAGGCGCGATGTCAAGCCCCGGCGATGGTCGCTGGTCAGCTGCGGCGCGACAACACGGTGGCGGTGTAGTGGTCGACCTCGGCCAGCCAGTCGCTTGCCGGCGGGACGTCCTGACGCAGACACCAGGCATCCCAGACAGCTCCCAGCGGCAGGGTCTTGGCCTCCTCCATGAGGGCCAGACGACGCGCGTAGTCACCGGCCTGTTCGCTGGCCCGCAGGGCGTCCAGCGGTTCGAGCAGGGCCGCCAGCAGGGCCTTGAGTGCCGCGCGGGCCCCAATGGTCCAGGCGGCGACGCGGTTGATCGAGGCATCGAAGAAGTCGAGGCCGATGCGGACCCGTGACAGGACGTCGCCGCGCACCAGTTCCTGCATGATGGCCCGGGTGTCGTCATCCAGCAGGACGACATGGTCGCTATCCCATCGCACCCCCCGACTGACGTGCAGCAGCACGCCGTCGACATCCAGCAGGCAGGCCGAGATCTTGTCGGCGACCTGTTCGGTGGGATGGAAGTGTCCAGCATCCAGACAGAGGTAGATGCCGCCGCGCTGTACGGCATAGGCGAGGTAGAACTCGTGCGAGCCGACCACGTAGCTTTCCGAGCCGATGCCAAAGAGCTTGGCTTCGCAGCTATCGATATGCACTTCAGAAGGCAGTGGCTCGGCCAACACTTCGTCCAGAGCGCTGCGCAGTCGCCGCCGTGGCCCGAAGCGGTCAGCGGGCAGATCCTTCATGCCGTCAGGGACCCAGATGTTGGTGACCGTGGCCGAACCGAGCCGCCGACCGAAGTGGGCCCCGATACGTCGACATGCCTGGCAGTGTTCGATCCAGAAGCGACGTATGCCAGAATCGGGATGGGACAGGGTCAGGCCATCGGCGGCCTGGGGATGTGCGAAACAGGTGGGGTTGAAATCAATGCCCCGATCAGTCGCTGCGGCCCAGTCCAGCCAGCGGGCAAAGTCTTCCGCCTGCAGTTCATTGCGGGGCCGGGGGCTGGTCGGTTCGGCGTAGATGGCATGCAGGTTGAGGCGATGGCGACCAGGCAGGAGGCGATAGGCCTGATCAAGGTCCTGGCGCAGTTCATCGCCGTTACGAGCTCGTCCTGGATGGTTGCCGGTGGCGGCAATGCCGCCATCAAGATCGCCGCTCTGTTCAAAACCGCGGACATCGTCGCCCTGCCAGCAATGCAGGCTCAGCGATACAGTCGCCAGAGTCGCCAGGGCGGCTTCCACATCGACGCCAAGCGCAGCGTAGCGTTCGACCGCCAAGGTGAAGGCCGCTTCGATCTGAGCGTGGCTGGTAGGGCTGGCTGGCATGATCGACTCCTGTGATCGAGGGGCGCTACAGTGACGCGGCGCATGGCTCATGATGATGTGGTATATGTATCGGCCCTGGCAACAGAGTCCATGGAGCAGTCATCCCGGGAGCCTGAATCCGGCTGGATGCTTTAGGCTGGAGGCTATAGGGTTGCTGTACAAGGCGATATAGACAGATTCGAACTTTCACCCAGAAGGTAAACACGATTGAGTCTGCGTATATCCGCTTGAGAAGCAACCCTAAGGCTCAAAGCCTAACTGCCGTTTTTGTGACCGCTCAGGCTCCTTTGGGCCTGATCAGGTACCGAAGAAGGCTCCGCCCCTTCAGGGCGGAAACAGGACTTTGTCATCGCACCCAGGGCGTTGCCCTGGGGAGAGGGCCAATACCATATCTGAGCCCAGAAGGGGCGAAATAACACGCCATCAGCACCGTTCATGAGGTTCATTCTTCCTCCGTGCTCTCTGTGTCTTTGTGAGAACATGTTCACGTGATCGTAAGATTGCCAACGGGAGGGCCGAACGGTTACCGCCATTCGGTATCGGAGTCATCCGCTCTGGGCGGGACGGCCCGCTTTGTCTGGACCATGCTATGATCATGGCATAAGATGATGGCATGGCGACGGTCTTCGATCAGGTATTGAATGGGGCCAAGGGTGGTCTGGACGACCTCGTTCGCTCAGCGCGTATGCCTGAGGGGCCGTGGCCGGAGGTCTTGTTGCAGTTGGTTACAGCTGCCCAGAACCCGACCGGGCATCAGGCGCTCACGGCCTTGATTGCCGATGTGGATGCCAAGGCCAGCCCTGAGGCCAGTCTGGTATGGTGGCTGGCGATAGCCCATCTGCCGGTCGATACGGCAGCGGGTCGTCAGCAGATCATTCAGGAAGCCCAGCGGCATCGCCGTCCAGACAGGCCGATGTCGCTGATCGCGACCGAGGTGGTGGTGAGTCGCCTGCGGCGTCTGCGGACGGGGCCCAGCGGACGGTGTCTGGCTGCGCTCGGTGGTGTGACCTGGAACCAGGATGATCTGTTGGCCCTGTGCGGTCATGGGCTAGCCCACCAACTCCTCGACCGGACCCATCCCTGTGGCCTGCGTGATCGTATGGCCAAGGCCAGGTGTGGACTGATTGATGCCGTTGAACGTGGGGATCTGGCCCAGGCCATGGTCTTGATTGAGCGCAGTACTCCCGATCCCGATGATGCCCTGTGGCAGACCTACGAAGCCATATTGTTGTTGTTGCAAAGCCTTCAGGTCGGTCGAGCCCTGTCGGTGGCGTCCATTCGACGTCTGGCAGATGATTTCCCGATGGCCTGGATGACGGCCATCGAACAGCTGTTCATGGCCGTTGCCGGGACTCCGGCCCAGATGCGTGCCATGGTCGACGGCGCCGCTGAGGTCGGGACTGACCTATCCTTCAGTTCCCTGCTGGAAGTGGCGGTGTTGCGCTGTGCGGCGGTACTGGGCCGGGTCGAGGTGATGCGTCAGGCTCTGGTGCTGCGTCGGGCGGAAGGCCGATCCGGGTGGCTGGACGATTTCTTTACCGCTCGTCTATTGTGTCAGGCTCATAATCGTCTGGTGTCTGAAGGGCGTGATGAGGCCGCCGAGCTGCTCTCCAGGGCCATCACTGGGGCCGCCCGGTATGGTCAACAGGAGCGGGTTGGTCTTGAGCTGTTGATGTGTCGAGAGCTGGCCCCGGTCGACCTCTTTGATCTTGGCCGTCGCAGTGTTCCCCAGTCGCAGGGGCATGGGTCGTCGGTGAGGCGGCCGGCAGTGGTGCAGCCGGCGCCGTCAGCCCTGCCGGATCTGATCGGCAGCAGTCCGGCCATGGTCCGCATAAGAGAGCAGATACCCGATCTGGCAGCATGGGATGTGCCGGTGCTGCTCTTGGGTGCGACCGGGACCGGCAAGGATCTGTTGGCTCGTCATCTCCATGAGGCCGGACCACGGGCTGGCCGCCCCCTGGTCGGTATCAACTGTGCCGGGGTCAGTGAGCAGCTCTTGGAATCGGAGTTGTTTGGTCACGTCAAGGGGTCGTTTACCGGTGCCGAGACCAGTCGGCCAGGGCTGCTCGCGGCGGCCGGTCGCGGCACGGTGTTTCTTGATGAAATTGGCGATGCCAGTCCGGCCTTCCAGTCGAGCCTGCTGCGTCTGCTGGAATGTGGCGAATATCGACCGGTGGGCAGCGATCGGACGGTGCGCATTGAAGCCCGGATCATCGCCGCCACCAATGCCGACCTTGAGGCTCGCATCCAACAAGGGCGGTTCAGGGCCGATCTGCTCTATCGTCTGCGACGTATTGAGATCGAATTGCCAAGCCTGGCCCGCCGCCGCGACGATATCCCGGCCCTGGCACAGCATTTTTTACAGGGCTTCCATCCTCTGGGTACCCAAGTCCATTGCGATGCCGGCTTGTTGGCGGTCCTCCAGTCGCTCGACTGGCCCGGCAACATCCGCCAATTGCGTAGCGAGGTCGAAGCCCTGGTCATCCACAGTCCGACGGTGTCGTGTTATACGGTAGCGGAATTGCGGGCGGCGACCGCCTTGCGTCATGATGCCGCTGAACAGCAGCGCCGTATTGAGCGGGCCGCCCGAAGCTCTCTTGGAGATGGTGCCGTGGCTCCGGATCCAGGTCCGCCGTCCGATGAACCGGTAGCTGAGGAGGGTCCGCCTCAGGTCGGTCTGGGCAATCCGCGCATGAGGCGTCTGACCGCTTTGCGGCAACTGTTCCTCCGTCATCGCCGTCTGACGCGCAAGGAGGCCATGTCTCTGCTGCGCATCACCTCCAGCACGGCGTCCTCCTATCTCAAGGAGTTATGTCACGACGGGTTCATTCGTCGTGTAGAGCCGACCCCGGCTCCTGGGTCGCACTATTTTGTCCTGGTTGCGGCCGAGGAAACCACGCCATGATGGTGGCCCTGCCCGACACCCGTCCTGATCCTGAGCTGTTGTCAATCTGTCGTGAGGTTGGTCGTGGTCGTCGTCCGGTGGCCGACGGCATCAGTCAGCTGCAACGGCGATTGCATGAGCAGCGACGCGACAGCAGCGATCTCAACCGCTTGACCGTGATCGCCGTTCTGCTGGTCGAGCACCTGCTGCCGCGCACCCGTGGTGTGCTCATGAATCGGGCCCAGATGGAGGAGCATCTGCTGTTTCCCGATCCCGTGTCGCCCGATCAGGCCGACGCCCACATCAGTTTCCTGTTCTGTGCCTGTCTCCAGGTCACGGCCACCGGCCATGTGCGCGATGGTGCCAGCCAGATGCGGGCGGCCCTGGACCTCATGCTGCCGGAATGAGCTGGGGCTGGAGACCAATGGAATTGCCCTAAGAACCGCATGATTTCTTGGGATTTCGGACACTGACGCATTTTCGGTCATACCTATGGAATGCGTCATCAGATTACCACAAAAGAAGATTCTGATGACAGAGAACGCAGTCCCTTAAGACCAAGGTCGGATGCGAAACTGTACTCGGAGGGCGCCGTCCGCAATGCATGCATGATGGAGAGAGGCAGTGTTCAGGTTTTTTTAACTACGAATCACGCGAATGAGAACCACAGCAATACACATTTCATATTCATCTCTTCAATTCGCGAGATTCGTAGTTGAAATATGCCTTTGAAAACCTGCGAATGAGAACGGTGTCCGTCATGGAACGGAAGATTACTGCCGAACCATTGCTTCAGCAGATCCTTAGTGCAATTCCATTGGGCTGGAGACTGGAGTCAATGGAACTGCACTCAGCCTAAATCCGGCTGGAGGCTTTAGGGTTGCTCTACAAGGCGATTGAGATAGATTTATTTTTCACCCAGAAGGTGAACCGATTGTGTCTGCGTATGTCTCGCTTGAGAAGCAATCCTAAAGTCTGCAGTCGGATTCAGACTCAACGTTTTTTACCATGAACCGGTCTCCGGTATGCTACGACTTGTGGTCGGCCTGCCAGCCGGGGATGCGCAGATCGCAGTCAAGGCCACCCACCAGGGATGCCGGGACCTGCAACGGCCAGGCGCCGATGCGGCCTCCGGGATGGCGCAGGTGCAACTGGTACTGGCCGGTATAGCCGGTGAAGGCGATGCGCCCTTCGTCGTCACTGGTCACCGTGCAACGGGTTCGCCAGCGCTCATGGATGAGTTGATGGAGGCGCTGGTAGACCGGCGTCGGTTTGCGCCGTTCGATCAGGTCCCAACTGCCCCAGAAGTAGAAGGCTTCCAGATGGGGGTTGCCGAAGCAGACCGTGACCACGGCCTCAGCGTAATCGGCGAAACGTTCCAGGGCCTCAGGGCGGGGCATGTCGCCGAGATGCTTGGTCGATGTCCGGGCCTCGGTGATATGCACCGGCAAGGCCGTGCTTTCTCCGATGGCGCTGATGGTGTCATCAAGCATGGCGATGTCGTTCCAGTCGCCGGGCAGGCTTTGGATGCCCAAGGCGTCCGGGGCCTGACCACGATCCACCAAGTGCCGGCCGAGGGCGATGAAACGGTCCAACTGTTGATCGTGGGTGATGGTCTCGCCGGTATTGGCCGGTACCGGGACCGGCTTGTGGTCGCCGCGGCCAATGCCGTATTCGTTGAGCAGGTAGCGTGCCCCTGGGTCCTCATCACGAGCCCAGGTCAGCACCTGGGCCGCCTCATCGGCAACGTCCTCAATGCGTTCCAGATGCGGCCAATGGCGGGTTGCGGTGTGGGCCAGGGTCGGCTCCCACATCATTTCGTTGACGGCATCGTAGACCTGGATGCGGCCCCTGAAACGGGCTGTGATCTGGCGGATGCGGACCTCCAGGAAGCGACGCCGGGTCTCAAGGTCATAGCGTGCCAACCACGCCGGCAAGGCCTTGGGTACCGGCCAGTAGAGGGGGTGGCCCTTGGCCGCCAGGCCGTTGCCGCGGGCCCAGGTCACGGCCTGATCCAAGAGGTCATAATCGACGTGACCCAGGTATTCCTCAGATTGGGGAGCGTTGTCGCAGTTGCGCTCGGCCCAGTAGTGCATGAGGTTGATGGCGTTGAACAGGTTCTGTTGGAGGCGACGGGTATGGACCTGTGGCATATTGTCGAAGCTGCCGTCATCAAGCTGATTGAGCAGGCCCCAGCCGCAAAATCCCCACTGAAAATCGCTGCCAACCTGCTCGACATCAATGGTGGTGCGCGCCAGGGGAGCACCATGGTGGTCCACCAGTCGCAGGCGTACATCGCGTTGCCGGATCGCGGGGATGCGTTGGCGGGCAGCATTGAGGCGCTCCTGCCAGAGGCGCGGATCGTAGCCGCCCAGTTTTACGAATGACAGCCATTCTTCGCCGCCAGCGCCTTCAATAGCCATGATCAAGTTCTCCTGGGAGTGTTATTGAGCCGCCGATACTGGCGTTGGGCAAGATGGGGTCAACATGGTGCTCAACGGTGCTGTCGTAGCTGCGGTGTTTGTAGTGAGCGACATCAGAGTCTCAATGATCACGCTCGGCACCCGGTCGTCTTGTCTCGTACATGCGTCCATCAATACCCTATGTCAGAGCTTGTTGGTGCAAGTGCGACCGGGGCCATGCGAACGGTATCGCGTCGAGAGGGGTGTATGGGAGATGGTGGGGTTGACGTGGGTGTGAGGTGGATGCGGCTGATCTTGCCTGGCAGCAATCACAGCGGAGCCTTCGTGCCTGGCAAGGATCGCCGCAACCAGATTGCCGTGAATGATAAATCCAAGCTCCGGACTCGCTCAAAACCATGGCCCAGCACAAAGCCACCACGGAGCACCGGGCCTTGGCCCGCGTGCAGACGCGCGGCTTCCATGCTTTCGCCGAATATCAGCGTGCACGTCGGCATGATACCCGTGAAACGGCCCGTAGATCCCGCGACTCATGATCATTCACGGCGATGTCGAGCGCAAGCGGAATACAACGATGGTGCCGCCGCCCTGGCCCATCTCCGTCTCAAGAATCTCCGCCCGCTCATGTACGCGGGCCAAGGCCCGGTACTCCGTGTAATAATGCGGCTTGGGGCGTGGCTTTGTGGTGGCTGCGAAGGCTTTGTGCCTGGCAAGGATCGCCGCA
>SLQH01000378.1 GCA_007131555.1 Planctomycetota bacterium
CTGCACACCTCTTGCCCTGGTGCCTGTGCAATCATCGATCAGGGCAATGATCATGCCGACGTGCGCCCTGATGCCCCAGACGGCGTCGGCGGCAATCATTGGTTCCGCTTTCTGGTGGGGGTCTCGGCACATGCCGAACCGCGCGTGCTGCATCTCCACTGGCCGGAGGATCAGGCGGCCCATGACGCGGCCTATGGCGGCAACCATAATTTCGCTACCGTGCTTGATCGCTGCTGCTTTCTGGACCACGGCGACGGTCGTTGGTTTCGAGTCAAGGATGTCGTGCTTGAGGGGCAACAGGCCACGATCACGGTGCCTGCTGGCGGCGACAGGCGACGCCTTGCCGTCGGCATGCCGGTCACGGCAATTGATCTGCATCGCCTGCTGGACATGGCCCACAACGCGCCGTCAGCCTCAGTACGCCGCCTCGGCCATGCCAGCCGCGGCTCTCCTGTGTGGGGTGTCACCATTGCTGAAGGCGATCAGGCCATCGGCACCATTGTGCTTCAGGCCCTGCAACATGCCAGCGAATGGGCCGGACTGCGCATCATGGAGACATTGATGCGCCATCTGCTGTCGGCAGCAGGAGCCCCCCTGCGGCGGCGCTGGCGCTGGCTGTGCTATCCGGCCACCAACGCTGATGGCCTGTACATGGGCTGGCGTGGGGATCCGGCCCTGGTTGATGACCGCAACCCCAACCGTGACTGGGGCACCTTTGCCCTATCCGAGACCAGGGCAGTGGCTGATGATCTGCTTGACCAACTGGCTGCTGGCCCTCCCTTGGCCCATGCCCTTGACCTGCATATGGGCTGGAACTGGCGCGATGACCCCGGCTCGGCGGTCGGGGTCTGCACGCCTGCCTCGGCCCCCGGCGCCCTGCCCTCTACAATACGCGACTGGCATGAACACTGCGCAAGTGCCCTATGTCGTGACCTGGATTTCACCCGCCATCTGTGGCCAGTACACCAGGTCGACCGTCCCACCTTTCCCGGTTGGCTGCATCGTAGCACTGGCCTGCATGGCCAGACCATTGAGATTTCCCGCCATCTATGGCCCGACGGCGACGTCATGGTGCCGCCTGATCAAGCCCGCGAAGAAGCCTTGGGACCGGCCCTGGCAAACTGCCTGGACGCGTTTCTCCAGGCCCATCCCTGGGATCCGCAATGACCAGGCGGCCGCATGTCATCCTCATCATCTCCGACCAGCACGCCCGTGCTATCATGGGATGCCAGGGTGATCCCTACATCCGCAGCCCGCATCTCGACAGCCTCGCTGAGGGCGCCGTGCGCTGCACCGCCGCCTATGCCCCATCGCCGCTCTGTGTCCCCAGCCGCATGGCCATGCTGTGTGGCCGCATGCCGATGGACAATGGCATCCACCACAACAGCCAGACCCTGGCCTCACACGTGCCGACCATCGCCCATAGCATGGCGGCAGCCGGCTACCGGACCGTATTATGCGGGCGCATGCACTTCGTAGGACCTGACCAGCGACACGGTTACCACCACCGTCTGGTTGGCGATCATACCCGCACCAGCCCGGCCCTGCGCGAAATGCCCATGGGGCTCTTTGACGGCAGCACCGGTCAGGACGGTCGTTGCCTCGATCACAGTGGCGCCGGACGTTCCACCGTCATGGCGTATGATGAAGCCGTGACGAACGCTGCCTGTCAGTATCTCGCCTCCCATCACAGCGATGAGCCCCTGTTTCTCACCGTGGGTTACTATGGACCACATAACCCTTACGTCTGTGATCGGGAGCGCTTCGCCTACTATCAAAGACTGCTGCCATTGCCTGATGCCCAGGAACTGAGCGCCTGGCAGGAAATCGACCACCCGGCAATGCGGGCCTGGCGTACAGCACGACATCTCCACGACCTTGATCCGGTCCAACTGCACACCGCCCGCGCCGCGTACTACGGGGCCTGCGAAACCATTGACGATCACATCGGGCAGGTGGTCACAGCCGCCCACACACATGGCCATGGCGACAATCTCCTGCTGATCTACCTCTCTGATCATGGCGATCTGGCCGGTGAACGAGGGCTGTTCTGGAAAAGCTGCATGTATGAAGGATCAGTGGGCGTTCCCTGGCTCCTGCGCTGGGATGGCCACCTGCGTCCGGGAACTATCAATGACCCGGTCTCCTTGCTGGACCTCGCGCCAACGCTGGCGGCCCTGGTTGATGCGCCACAACTGCCAGGAGCCAGTGGACGCGACCTCAGCCCGGCCCTCCATGGTGGATCATTACCACCAGCAGACGTCATCAGCACCCTCAGCGATCATCGATGTGGTCCGACAGCCATGATCCGTCGCGGACCCTGGAAGCTGATCCTGCATCATGACCATGACACGGGCGAGCTGTACCAACTCGACGAGGATCCAGGCGAAAGAATCAATCGCTGGTCCGACGCCGACTGCGCAAGCATCCGGGATGCCATGGTCACCACGGTACGCCAATACTGGGATCCGGAGCGGGTCTTGGCCCAGGCACGCTTGGCCCGCGAACAACTGGCCCTACTACGCGCTGCCGATCATGCCTATCCCACGCCTGATGGCGACGACGACTGGCAGGGCAATCTTGACGAGTTGTGGCTGGATCGAGACTGAGACCAGGGCACCCTCACGGTCCGCTTGCGACAGACGGCGATCCGCTCACAGGCTTGGTCCGAGAGCCGGCATTGCTGCTGATCTGTATGTGTCGAGGAGATGTCATGACCCAGCCCCTGCAACCCAGCCCGGCCATTGCCGCCTTCGAACAACGGGCCTTTGGGCTGTTCATCCACTTCGGCCTGTATTCACAGGCCGGCCAGGGCGAATGGTACCGTCATCATCACCAGATTCCCGCCCAACGCTATGCCACCTTGATGGACAGCTTCACGGCTGCCGACTTTGATGCCGAGGTCATTGCCCGTACCGCTGCCGCCGCCGGTATGCGCTATGCCTGCCTGACCACGCGCCATCATGACGGCTTCTCTCTCTATGATACCCGTGGCCTCAACAGTTTTGATGCCGTGCACAGCCCAGCCGGGCGGGACCTGGTCGCTGAATTCGTGACTGCCTGTCGCAACCACGATCTGGGCGTCTTTCTCTACCATACCACCCTCGACTGGTGGCATCCCGATTTTGATGGCGACTGGCCGGCCTATCAACGCTATCTGCGCGACTCCGTCGACATCCTGCTGAGCCACTATGGACCGGTTGATGGGCTATGGTTCGATGGCAACTGGGCTCGTCGCGATCGCGACTGGGAAGAAGACGCCCTCTATGACTTGATTCGTCAACGCCAACCAGACTGCCTGATCATCAACAACTCCTCCCATGGCCACCATGGCGAGGCCGGTCATCCCCAGTGTGATGTCGTCACCTTTGAGCAGGGGCGCCCTTTTGCCCGCCGCCAGGTCGAACGCTATAGGGCCGGCGAGATGTGCGAGACCATGAACTCCCACTGGGGAACAGGGGCCCATGATCTCAGCCATAAGAGCCCGGCCGACATCATCACCCGACTGGTCTCTTGTCGACGGTATCGCGCCAATCTTTTGCTCAACATCGGCCCTGAAGCGCAGGGTGCGATGCCGGGCCTGGAGGCTGCGGTACTGGCCCAGGTGGGACGCTGGATCAAGATCTGTCCACCGGCCGTGTATCAGGCCGTCCCTACCCAACTGCGCTGCGGAGGCGATGACTTCGTCCTTCAGGACGGTTCAACCTATTATTATTTCTGCCATAACGTGCCGATTCATGGCAACCGTCACCTCTTGCAGGGCCGCCCCGGAGACGGACCTCAAGGCATCATCGGCGCACTGCCCCAGGTACGGCGTATCAGCTGGGTCGACAATGACGAAGAGCTGACCTTCAGTCAAGACGGTGACATCTGCGCATTCCAGGCCACTCCATTTGCATATGGATCACAACTGATCGTACGTATCGCCCGCTTAGAGACCTGATCAACGCCCATCAGAGCCCATGCCGGCATGCACCAACCCAAGGCCGCAAGAAGGCCCCTAAGCGCCTAATTCCGTGGTCGCAACCCGGGCCTGAAGATGGCGATCGTCAGCGATACGGATGACGCGCCAACCCTCTGGGCCACGATGCAGGGTGGTGATGGTGGCTGGCAGGATGCCGGAACCGGTACGCAGACCGCTGGCGTCACAGAGACCCGGCTGGAGCTGCCGAAGGATCGCTGCCACCACATCACCGTGGCTGATCACCGCCACGTCGCCGCCATGCGGCAGAACCTCCAAGGCATGTTTGACACGAGCCTGGAAGGTCTGCTGGTCTTCCCCTTGCGGAGGATCAGCGAAAGCCCCCTCGGCATCGCGGGGGATCTGCTCCAAGGACCAGTCGGCCCAGGCGCCAAGATCCTGGCCGCTCCACGCGGCATCGATGGTACAGGGTATGCCCCGCACGGCACAGGCCTGCTCAGCAGTCGCCACGGCGGCCGGATGACTGCTCACCAGGACCTCAGCCACACGAGCCAGCAGGGCGCTGTCGGCCAGGGCCTCGGCCTGGGCCCGGCCAAGGCTGGCCAGGCTCATCTGCCGTTGCGGATCGGTTGCAGCATGAGCAACCATGTGGATTCGTTGCTCACGCGATTGATGACAGCGACGGGACAAGGCCAGATCCAGGTAGACCGCCGCCCCTTTCACATAACGACGCTGAATGGCAAAACCGGCGTCTTCCCAGGCCATACGCGCCGCGCTGGCATCCTCACATACAGCCCGGACCTGCAGTTCAGAACTCTTGTCCTGCTCAAAGGCCAAGCGCTGGGCCAAACGGATCACCCGACCACCGATGCCCTGAGGCCATAAGGCCGGACGGGCCAGGATCAGGCGCAGGTCGGTGTGATTGCGCAAATGATCAAGCGCCAACAGCCCTACCGCTTCCTGATCGACCACCACCGTCATCAAGACATCAGTGGCAAGGTCCTCAAGGGCCTGGTCGGTTTGATCAGGACGAACCGCCGGACCGCCATCGGTCTGGGCGCGTTGCCGGCTATCAGGGCCGGACAGCCATGTGACGGCCGCCGCACGATCTTCGGGCTCAAAACGCCGCAGGGTCACCGTGCCGTCACTGATCTCGGATATGTCCATGGACGGCATTCTAGCAGGGGACGCCGGTTGACGCCAGCACCGACATCCCCGACAGTCAGGAGCGGCACGATACACCGCAGTAGCGAAGGGCCTGACATGACACCCGATCTCGACCGCTGTCGCCGCCTGGCCACCGAGGGCCATACCATGATCCCGGTCATGCGCCGTCTGGTGGCCGATGACCTGACCCCGGTCTCAGCCATGCAACGCCTGAGCGACGAAGACTACGGCTTCCTGTTCGAGAGCGTTGTCGGCGGCGAACGCATGGCCCGCTACAGCATGCTCGGCGTGCGGCCGCGGGTCCGCCTGGTCGGTGACCTCAACCAGCTGCGCATTGAGGACGCCAACGGGTCGTGCGAGGTCATCAGCGGCGACCCTTTCGTCGGCATCCGAACCTACATGGCTCGCTTCATCACCCCCGATCTGCCCGACCTGCCCCGTTTCAGCGGCGGTCTGGTGGGCTATTTCGGCTACGATACCGTGCGTCTGGCCGAGCATCTGCCTGAGGCCCCGCCAGATCGACTCGGCCTGCCTGACATCCATCTGATGCGCTGTGACACCCTGCTGGTCTTCGATCACAGCTTCAACCACTTGTTGCTGATCACCCATCTCGACCTGACCGTCTCCGGCACTGATGTGGTACGGGCCTATGGCCAGGCCGAGGCCGAACTGGATGCCCTGCAAAGCCGCCTGCTCACGCCCGCCGCGCCCCGCTTGGTCGGCCTGGCCGAGGTCGCCCCCCTCAGCCATCACTGCCACACCCCGCAGGAACGCTTCCTGGCCAGCGTCGAGCAGATCAAGGACTACATCCGCGCCGGCGACATCTTCCAGGCCGTGGCCAGCCAGCGCCTGACGGCAGCCATCAGCGTCAACCCCTTCCAAGTCTACCGCAGCATCCGCAGCCTCAATCCCAGCCCCTACATGTTCTGTCTGCGGCTGGGACCGACCAGCCTGGTCGGGGCCAGCCCGGAGATCATGGTCCGAGTTGAAGACGGCACCGTGGTGGTGCGGCCGATCGCCGGCACCATCGGCCGCGGGGCGACCCCAGCCGAGGATGCCGAACTGGCCGCCCGCCTCCTCGCCGACCCCAAGGAACGGGCCGAACACGTGATGCTGATCGACCTGGGCCGCAACGATGTCGGACGGGTCTGCGAGCCCGGCAGCGTGCGCCTGGTCGAGCGCATGGTCATCGAGCGCTACAGCCATGTCCAACACATCGTCAGTCATGTCGAAGGCCGCCTGCGCCCGGACCTGGATGCCCTCGATGCCCTGCGTTGCTGCCATCCGGCCGGTACCGTGTCAGGCGCTCCGAAGATCCGGGCCATGCAGATCATCGACGAGGTCGAACCGGTACGGCGTGGGCCCTACGCCGGGGCCGTGGGCTACCTCGACTTCCGGGGCAACCTCGACACCTGCATCGCCCTGCGCACCGCCATCCTGACCCCCGGCGAGGCCCACGTCCAGGCCGGGGCCGGGATTGTCGCCGACAGCATTCCCGACAACGAATGGCGCGAGACCATGATCAAGGGCCAGGCCATGATGCAGGCCATCGCCCGGGCCCCGCAGTTCTAACACCTGGCCATGACGGCGCGTATAAAGATCATGCATTTCCCCTCTCGTTTCTTGATGACGACCGCCTGCCTATTGTGCATGGTGATGATCACCCTCCTTCAGGCAGGCGAAGCCATCGAACTGGCGCAATTCCACGCCAATGGTGTGGCCGTGCGCATCAGGCTGGAGCAGCAGGACGGTCCCCAAGCAACCCTGGTGGCCACCTTCACCCCTGACATCAACCTCGAACATCCCTGGCATCTCTACAGTGTGGACCTGCCGCCTGAGGGCATTGATGGCATTGGTGTCCCGACCCGACTGGATCTGGCTCCAGATCATCGCAGACATGTGGCAGGACCGCTGCAGGCTGACCAGACCCCCTATCAGCTGAGCACTCTCGACCTGCCACCGATGCCCGTCTATCCCGATGGCCCGGTGACCCTGCGGCGCGACATCATCCTGCCACGCGGCGATGGCCAAGAGCAGAACTTGGATCTGTTGATCAGCTACATGGCCTGTAGCGCCGTGTCCTGCCTGATGCCTGAACAACGCCAACTGAGCGTATTGGTGCCCAGCCACCCGGATGGGGTCAGCGAGGACGACGAGACCGACAGCACAGATGACCGATCCCCTGATATCCTCGAACTGCTGGGGCCAGCGGGGACACAACGGGCCAGGGTCGCCACCGGGCCAGCCGACCTCTCCTGGCAGATGCCGGAAACCCGTGACGATCTGGGGGCTGAACTGGCCTGGGCACGAGCCCATGACCGCAGCGCCCTGATCGACTTCACCGGCCCCAGCTGTGCCATCTGCCGCATCGTCCATCGCACCGTCTTCCCCCTGCCGGCCATCACGGCCGCCCTTGAGAGCCTGCACCGCATCGAAATCAACACCGATCGGCATCGCGATCTGGCTCATTGGCAACAAGAGATGTTTGCCACCCAGGCCAGACCGCTATATGTCCGCGTTGACCCCGACGGCAGGTATGAGGTATGGGGACGAGCACCAAGCGCTTCGGACCATGATGACTTTGCCGCCTTTCTGCGCGGCGGCAGCGGGATTGCCGTCGGCCGTTACGATGGCTGGGGGCAACTCATACTCTGGGCGATTCTGGGCGGGCTGCTGGCCCTGTTGATGCCGTGCACCTACCCCATGATCCCCCTGACCGTCGCCTTCTTCACCCGCCAATCCGAATCCGGCCGGCGACTCCCTCCTCTGGCCCTGGCGTATGGGGCAGGGATTGTCATCAGCTTCACCGCCCTGGGAGCCTTGATCGCCGGTGTCATCGGCAGCACGCCCGGAGCCTTTGCCGGCAGCCCCTGGACCAATCTCATCATCGCCCTGGTCTTTGCCATACTGGGGGCCAGCATGATCGACCTGTTCACCTTACGCCTGCCGTCTGGCGTGGCGTCAGGACTGAGCGGATCGCGCAGCGGCTATGTCGGAGCCTTAGTCATGGGGCTGACCTATGCGGTGGCCGCCTTCACCTGCACCGCACCATTCATCGGTGTCGTCTTGGCCCAGGCCACCCTGACCGGCGCCTGGGCGGCCGCGATCATCGGCATGCTGATCTTTTCGTCGACCATCGCCGTCCCCATCATGATCCTGGCACTGAGCCCTGCCCTGCTGGCCAAGTTGCCGCGCAACGGCTCATGGATGCACGAATTCAAGGTCATTGCCGGACTGGTGATCCTGACCTACGCTGTCAAGTTCCTCTCCATCAGCGATCATATCTGGGACTGGGGGATCATCGGTCGCCAAGGGGTCTTGGCCCTGTGGAGTGCCATGACGGCACTCATCGCCCTGTACATCCTTGGCCTGATCCGCACCCATGCTGACCAGGACCTGCCCCATATCAGCCCTCAACGACTACTGCTGGCCGCCGTCTTCCTGGCCCTGGCCATTGCCTGTGCCGCCGCCCTGACCGGCGCCCCCTTGGGATGGCTTGAGCAAATCATTGGTGGCTGATGCACGCGCTGCTTGTCTGACCGCTGCCACGGCGAACAATCACCCCCATGGAGATATGCGCCCTGCTGGCCCTGCTCGGTAGCGACCCGGTCGCCGTCAACGACCACGGCCTGGTGTTTGCCGGAGTCGAAGGCCCCGTCCTCATCGCCAGTGAATTGATTCCTGCCGATACCAGGAATCGATGGCTGGCCAATCGTCCAGACCTACCCCCAGCCCAACGCATTGCTGCTCTGTGGAGCGCAGATGCTCCCAGCCAGGCTTGGGAACTGATGCAACGTCACCGCATCGGCATCGGTGAAGACATTGCTGTCTACCAGGCCATGCTGCGGTGGGTAGCACGTCAGCAAACAGAGATGAAATGGCCCAGCACCGCCAGGCCACAATTGGTCATGGTGATCACTGCTGACGGACCAGCCCCCGCGAACATACTGCGTCGTTTTGAAAGTGGCCTGCGCGACCTGCGAGCCCTGCTCGACAGCATGCCATGGCCGCGGTGGGCCGGCCCCCTGGTGATACTGGCTCCTGGAGCTGAACTGAGCGGCGTCTCCCCAGACCAGCAACTCGTGATCCGGCCGGCCTTACCGATCATCAGGATCCCAGATGCACTGGACAGCCATGATCAACGCCAAGCCATCGCCCGCATTGCCTGCAATCTCTACTGGGCCTTGAGCTTCCCCCCTGACCAGGGCTGGCCGCGATGGTTGTTGGATGGCATGGCCGGAGTAGCCGAAGCACGCAGCATGGGCCAGGGGCCAAGTCCACGTCGGATGCTCGAACTGCGTCGCCAGGCTGGCATCGGCACCCTGCAACAAGTGCTGCTTGATCAGCAACGCGATCCGGAACTGGCCACCGCAGTCTGCGCCGTCCTGACCCACAGTCTACGGCGTCGTCACCTGCCTAGCTTCGTCGATATGCTGCGCAACAACGTAGACAGCATCAGTGCCTTACAGATCGCCTATGGGCTTGATCTCAGCGCATTGGTCGATGGACGCTGACACAAAAAAGCCGCCCGCGCCGGAATCCGGCGCGGGCGGTGTGAGATCACAAGCGCGGCAGCGTGCTA
>SLQH01000367.1 GCA_007131555.1 Planctomycetota bacterium
TCGTTTGGCCTTTTCGGCTCCAGACTCGCCAATAAGCACTGACCATCACAAACCCACCACGGAGCACCGGGCCTTGGCCCGCGTGCCGACGCGCGACTGCCGTGTTTTCGTCGCATACCAGCCAGGACGTAGCCATGATGACCGTAAAACGGCCTGTAGATCCCGTGACTCGTGATCATTCACGGCGATGTGGAACGCAAGCGTATTGCAGCAATGGTGCCGCCGCCCTGGCCTATGTCCGTCTCAAGAATCGCCGCCCGCCAATGTACGCGGGCCATGACCCGGTACTCCGTGTCATAATGCGGCTATGGCCACGGCCTTTGCCAGACGCGGAACTGTCGTGTCTGGCAACGATCACCACAGCCGGATTCCAGTGAATGATTGACCCAGGATCCGGACTCGCCAATAAGCACTGCCTATCACAAAGCCACCACGGAGCACCGGGCCTTGGCCCGCGTGCCGACGCGCGACCGCCGTGCTTTCGTCGCATACCAGCCAGGACGTCGCCATGATGGCCATAATACGGCCTGTGGATTCCGCGACTCGTGATCATTCACGGCGATGATGAACGCAGGCGCATTGCAGCGATGGTTGTCAGGGCTACACCATCCCCCCACCCGCCTGCCGGCGGCGCCAGGTCAGAGGGGTGCAGCCGTAGCGGGCGGTGAAGCGGCGGGTGAAGTGGCTCTGGTCGGCGTAGCCGAAGCGCAGGGCGATGTCGAGGATCGGCAGGTGGCTGACGGCCAGATAATGGGCGGCGTCGCGCAGCTTGACGGTGTGGACCAGGTCGGGATAGGTCATGGCGAACAGTTCCTGCACCACATGGCCGCAGCGCGACGGCGACAGATCCAGATGCTCGGCCAGCTCACCCAGCCGGGGCATGCGTTGACGATGGCGATGGAGGAAGGCCAGGATCTCGTCGTGGCGGCGGTCCTCACCGCCGGTGTCACCCAGCAGGGCTCCCAGGTGGAGGGCCAGGGCGGCGACCAGGCCGAGGCGGTCATGAAGAAAGCCGGGGTGGGGCTCGGGCAAGAGCTGGGGCCGGGGCGGGTCGGCACTGCCGGTCCACCAGCAGCCGGCGTACAGGACCCCCGGCAGGGGATGCTGGGGACGCAACGGGGCGATGATCTCGCTATGACCATAGGGGCAGGTGCTGATGCGGACCCGGGGGTCGGCCGCCATGTCTCGCTCCACCCGCAGTCCACACCAGGCGGCGCAGTGGCGCTGATGATGGCGTTTGACGGCCAGACAGGCCGGGTCGGCATGCTCGCACCAGCGCATCGGGAAGCCGCGCGGCAGACTGCGGTCATGAAAACACAGACGCAGCCCCAGGACCCGTTCGCTGCGGGCCAGGAGCTCGGCAATCGCACTATCATCACTGGGCATGAGGCGATTATTGGAACATATACGTCGTTTCATAGCGGAAATGTTCCATGATTCACCTATCTTGGGCAAGAACCATGCCGGAACAGTCGTACAATGGGGCTCTTCACACCTTGTTGATCACGGAGCCGACCATGTCCCACCATCGCGAACCCTCCCGAGAAATCCCCGTCAGCGGCGACTACGATGTGGTCGTGGTCGGCGGCGGTCCGGCCGGCATCGGCGCGGCCTTCAGCGCCGCCCGTCAGGGCCTGAAGACCCTGGTGATCGAACAGCACAACTGCCTGGGCGGGGTCGGCACCGCCGGGGGCCACGGCTACATGTGCAGCGCTGCCAGCTGGGGCGCCGGCCCCGATGGCCATGAGCGGGTGGTGGGTGGCATCGCCTGGGAACTGTACGAGCGCATCTGCCGTGAAGGCCACGGCGATCTGCACCCCGGCAGCACTTTCTATGACGTCGAGGCCATGAAGCGCCTCCTGGATGTCATGGGGCAGGAATGCGGCCTGCACACCCTCTACCACACCTTCTTCTGCGATGCCGTGGTCGAAGATGGGGCCATCACCGGGGTCATCGTCCAGAACAAGACCGGCCGCAGCCTGATCCGGGCCCGACGGGTCATCGACTGTACCGGCGATGGCGATGTCGGCTTCGCGGCCGGGTGTACCTGGCAGCAAGGCCGACCTGGGGACGGCAAGTGCCAGCCGGTCACCCTGATGTTCACCATCGGCGGCGTCGACTGGGACAAGGTCAAGCCCTGGCGAACCTCCTACAAGATGGAGGAGATCTGGGCCACGGCCCAGCGCAATGGCGACATGGAGCCCTTCCAGAGCCAGATCATGGGCTGGTGGTGGAACTCCACCCAGCCGCACTACGTCGGGGTCAACTTCACCCACATCACCGGCATCGACTGCACCAAGGCCGAGGACCTCACCCGGGCCACCATTGAGGGTCGGCGGCAGGCCTATCTCAGCGTCGATGTGTTCCGCAAATATGTACCAGGCATGGAACAGTGCTATCTGATCAGCACCCCGGCCACCGTCGGTCTGCGGGAGAGCCGCCGGATCATGGGCGGCCACCTGCTCACTGAGCAGGAGGTCATGGCCCAGTGCCGTTTTGACGACGCCATCTGCTACGGCTCCTTCTTCATCGACGTCCACAATCTCGACGGGCCGGGCATGGCCGGAACCACCTGGCGGCCGGGGCCGGGCTTCAAGTACCACATCCCCTACCGCTGCATCGTACCCCAGGACATCGACCAGCTGCTGGTCGCCGGACGCTGCATCAGCGTCAGCCATGTGGCCCTGGGCTCGACCAGGGTCATGACCCAGTGCACCGCCCTGGGCGAGGCCGCCGGCACCGCCGCCGCCCTGTCCCTGGCCGCCGGTTGCACCCCCCGGCAAGTGGACACAGGCCGTCTCCAGGAACGCCTGCGGGCCAATGGCGGCATCATCAGTGATGACGACATCCGTCCCTGCTGAAGGTAGGGGAAGGGATTATAAGGAACTTCAGGATTTCGCGCACATTACAGTCCGACTCTGTTCAACGAAAGCTGCGCCTGAAATAGTCTCACGCAGAGAGAGCGGAGAGTGCCGAGGCCCTGCGGGCGGCGAAAAAAACCAAGAAGGCAGTCTCCTGGCTTTCCCTTGGCGATCTCTGCGCTCTTGAGCGAAGCGGGCGTGAGAAAATTTCCGGAATGGTCTCACGCAGAGAGCGCAGAGGACGCAAAGGCCCTGCGGGCGAAGCATTTGGCGGCGGGCATGGGCCGGGGCGTCGCCATCATCGCCGTATCCCGCTTGTGTTTGTCATTGCCGTGAATGATCACGAGTCGCGGGATCCACGGGCCGTATTGCGGTTGTCGTGCCCGCGCCCAGGCTGGGATTCGACGAAAGCATGGCATCCACGCGTAGGCACGCGGGCCAAGGCCCGGTGCTCCGTGGTGGCTTTGTGGTGGGCGGTGGTTGGGGGTAGGGCTGGAGGGCGGTGGCTGGATGCCTTGGGTAATTGATGAAAGGGATCTGGTATTTGGTAGTGGAACGGCGGGCTGAAGCCCACCATCCGTGCCGGCTAAAGCCGGCGCTACTACTTGGCCCGCGTACATTGGCGGGCGCAAGGAACCTTCCGCAATGGCCGTACGACACAGAACGCCAATGAAATCCTGAATACCCTGTTGTTCAACAGCCTGCGAGGTCAAGTCGCGGTAGCAGTGGCTGGTGGTCGAGCACCATGTCGAGATAGAGAGTGCCGGTCCAGCCGTAGTCATGGAAGCATTGGTGGAAGGGACTGACGTCGGGAGCACAACGGCCCTTGCGGTGCAGTTCGGGCGGCGGGATGCTGCCATCAGCGTCATAGAACTCGAACAGGGTGCCATAGACGGCGTGCCAACGTTCGATCTCGGTGGTGATCGAAGTCCGCAGACGCTGGGCGGCATCGGTGAAGCCATAGCGATCGCAGCCAGCCGCCACCAAGTGGACCATGTTGACCCACACCGGACCCCGCCACATGTCCGGTTCGTAGCTGGCATCATTGCGGGCCACCGAGGGCAGCAGGACGGCCGTGCCGAAAGTCGTCGGGTCGTCCAGATGGGCCAGCAGACGGGCTGCCTGGTCTGGGCTGGCGGCCCCGCAGATCAGGGGCAGGAAACCGGTCACCGCGGCCACCGGGCACAGGCGGCCATGTTCCAGATCATGGTCGCGGAACAGGCCGCTGGTCTCGTCCCACAGGCGCTGACGGATCAGGTCGCTCAGACTGGCGTGCTGCTGGGCACAACGCTGGGCCGCCGCAGTATTGCCCAGCTGACCATACAGTAGGGCCAGGAGTTCCCACTCCAGGGCCAGGAAGCTGGCGAAGTCCACCGCCTCCATGCGGGTGGCAGCATCAAACCGGCTGGCGTTGTCAAGGCCGCTCTCGCCTGAACGGCAGGTCGGATTGGCCTCGATGGCCCAGCAGGGCAGGCCGTGGCCACCGTTGCGATGCTGCATGTCCCAGGCCAGATAGGCCTCCAGCCGGGGCAGCAGGCCCCGCAGCCAGGCCGGATCGGGCTGGCTGCGCATCATTGCCCAGGTCGCCAGGGCCAGGGTCGGCGGCTGGGTATAGGCGACCGTGTCTGCACCGCACGGATTGCTGCGGATCGGCACCATCCCATCAGCCCGCTGGCCGTCGAAGACCGCCGCGATGCAGTCGCGGGCCAGGGCGGGGTCGATATGGCGGGCACCGATGGCGTGGAAGGCGCTGTCCCACAGCCAACAGCCGCGATGCGGCCAGCGATCCGGGGTCGACCAGCGATGACGGAAGATCCCTTCAGGACTGTAGATCTGGCCCTTGAACTGGCGCAGGGCCTTGATCGCCGCCGGGCGGTCGGCCAGGCCATGGGCGGCGATCTGGGCCTCGCTCCACCAACGCCGAGCGGCCAGGGCGGCGTCCAGATCGGCCTCCAGCAGGCCGGCCCGACCCCCAACGACGGCCGAGGCGATCAGGGTCCGGGCTCCCTTCTGGCGCACCACCAAGCGGTCGTCATCGACCACCACCCTGACCGGCCCCTCCAGCAGCAGACGATGGGCGTCCAGGAAGGCGCCGCGCAGCACCGCGCCATCGGCCAGATGCAGCTCGAGATGGTCGCAGGCCAATTCACAGGCCAGCGGCGGCTGGTCCGACACCTCGATGCGGCCCGTTCCCGGCAAGGTGATGGCCAGGGCGGTGCCGGGGCCCAGACTGCGCAGGCACAGGCCGGTATCGTAGGCGGTGGGTCCATCCACACCGGAGAAGGCGAGCAACTGGCCCGGCCCCCACAGGCTGTCGTATTGAATCGTCATACCTGGGATGATACCATCATCACCTGTATGGATGCAATGATCAAAGCGATCGCCGATGTGCAGGAACGATCGTTCGGTCCCGATGGCCGGCGCTTGGCCGGATCCTGGCCACAGCCCGACCCGCCGCCCGGCCTGGCCCATCTGCTGGCCCACACCCCCCTGGCCCTGGTCTCGGCCGCGCAATGGCGCTGGCGTGAAGGGAGAGCGGTCCCCAGTCGGTGCCTACCAACCACCAACCTTGCCCTGTATCTGGCCGGCAGCGGCACGGTGTGGATCGAAGGCCAGGCCCATCAGGTCCACAGCGGGGTGTTGATCATCACCCCACGCGCCTGGTCGCAACGGGTCGCCCATGACCCCGGCCAGCCCTTCCGGGCCCTGTCGCTGCATGCCCAGATGCCGGTCTTCGGTGGTGGCCAGGACCTGCCAGCGGTCCTCGGCCTGCCCCTGCGCATCGTCCTCGATCCCCTGGATGACACCGTCATCACCATGGCCATGCACAGCCTGGCCCGCCTCGACGCCTGCCGGCCACCGGCCTGGACCACAACCGCCGCCGCCTGGCTCCAGGTCCTGGTCCACCATCTCGCCCATCATCATGCCCCGGCCCAAAGCCCGGACCTGCCGGCCTCACAGGATCTTGCCCGCCTGGCCCCGGCCATCGCCCACATCGACCGCCACCTGGCCGATGGCGCCATCCCCCTGGCCGATCTGGCCGAACTCGTCGGTCGCAGCCCAGTCGCCACCCGCCGCCTGTTCCAGCGCGTCACCGGACTTCCTCCCAACAGGTTCATCCAAAACCGTCGCATCGACCGGGCCTGCCGCCTGCTATCCCGGGGCCTGACCATCGCCGCCGTGGCCGAAGCCGTGGGCTGCGCCGACCCCAGCACCTTCCACCGCCTGTTCCGCCACTGGACCGGCCTCTCCCCCCAGACCTGGCGGCGCTGCGCGGCAGAGTGAGATGGTCGTGCACGACACCCGCTTGTCCTCCTACAGAAAACCTCACCATGTCACCAAGAGCCGACTGACACCGTCTTCACCCTGGAGCACCCATGCGCATCTACATTGCTGTTGACTGTGAAGGCGGAGCCTGCGTTGTGGGCGATCCTGGCCTCGGCCTGGAGTCCTCACGCGGAGTCGCTGCCGCCAAGGCCCAGATGAGCCGGGAGACCGCTGCGGCCGTCAGCGCAGCCTTCACAGCCGGAGCGACGCAGGTGGTGGTCTGGGACAACCACTGTCGCAGTGAAAATCTTGACTACGATCTGCTTGATCCACGTTGTGAGATCGCTCTGGGCCAGTTCACCCGCCGCTTTCCGGAACTGGACGCCAGCTTCGATACCGTCCTCCTGCTGGGCTATCACGCCCGCGACAACACCCCCGATGCCGTCCTGGCCCACACCTTCTCTTCCACCGACATCTCATGGATGCGCCTGGGCGATCAGGAGGTAGGTGAAATCGCCATTGATGCCGCCATCGCCGGAGAACGCGGTGTCCCGGCGCTGTTCATCTCCAGTTGTGACAAAGGGTGCGCCGAAGCCCAAGCCGTATTGCCATGGATACGAACGGTAGCAACCAAACGGAGCCATGCCCGCAACGCCGCTGTCAGCCTGCATCCCCGGCGGGCCTGTGAGGACATCGCCCGGGTCGTGACCGAAACCCTGGGAGCCATGCCCTCCCCGCCCCCGGTGTTCACCTTTCCCACCCCCATCATCCATACTGTCTGCTACAAGCGCATGGAGACAGCGGCCCAGCAGGTCGCAAGCGGTGATTTCCAGGCCCTTGATGCCTACACCGTCCAACGCCGTCTCGACAGCATCGACGCCGGATTCTGAGCCCAACTGCCGCGCCCGGATGCTTTGATCAGCGCCAGTCCGTCATATCCTGTCACCATGGAGCACCTCGTATCGCCCGGCCCCGCCTGTCCCGGTCATCTCATCGGTTGCGATACACGTCGCCTGCCGCGCTGGCATCATGACGTCATCGTCATTGGCGCTGGAGTGGCCGGAGCCTGTGCCGCCTTGAGTGCGGCCGAGGCTGGGGCGGATGTCCTGCTGCTGGTCAAGGACAGCCTTGATGAATCCAATACCGCCTACGCCCAAGGCGGTATTGCCAGCGTGCTTGGCGACAGCCTCCGGGACCCCGGCGACAGCCTCCAACAACATGTCTGCGACACCCTGGAAGCAGGGGCCGGCCTCTGCGACCCGGATGCGGTACGCGACATCCTGACTGGAGCCCCAGCGGCCATCGACCTGCTGATGACCCATGGCTGTCGCTTTGACTGCAAGCAGGATGGCCATCCGGCTTTGACCCGCGAGGGAGGACACCGCCATCGTCGGGTCCTGCACGGTCATGGCGATGGTACCGGTCGGGCAATCATCGCAGCCCTGAGCGCCGCCCTGCGGGCCCATCCCGGCATCACCATTCTGGAACAGGCCTTTGTCATCGACCTCCTGGGCGATGATGATGGCATCCATGGAGCCCTGTTGCAGCACGATGGTCAGACCATGGTCGCCACTGCCGCCGCCACGGTCCTGGCCACGGGGGGCTGTGGGCGGGTATGGCGTGAAACCACCAACCCCCGCGGGGCCACCGGTGATGGTCTGGCCCTGGCCTACCGGGCCGGGGCCAGGGTGACGGATCTGGAGTTCATGCAGTTCCATCCCACCACCCTGTATGTCGCCGGACGCGCCCGCCTGCTGATCACTGAGGCCATGCGCGGAGAAGGTGCCCATCTGGTCAACAATGCCGGAGAGCGTTTTCTGCTGGCCATCCATCCCGACGGCGAACTGGCACCGCGTGATATCGTCAGCACGGCCATCATCCGCGAGATCCAACGCCAGGACTTTCCCCACGTCTGGCTGGATGCCAGCCATCTTGATCCGGGCTTTCTGGCCAGTCGCTTCCCGACCATTGATCAGGCCTGTCGCTCAATCGGCATCGACTTCTCGCAGGACTGGATTCCGGTCCATCCCAGCGCCCACTACCATTGCGGCGGGGTTCAGGTCGACAGTCATGGCCAGACCTCCCTGCCGCGTCTGTTGGCCTGCGGTGAAGTTGCCGCCAGCGGACTGCACGGAGCCAACCGTCTGGCCTCCAACAGCCTCCTTGAAGGAGTGGTGCTTGGTCAGCGGGCCGGCCTGACAGCAGCAGGTCTGCGCCCGGTCACCCAGCTATGTCATTTCCGCCGCCCAGACCCTCCGCCGATTCCGGAATCCCTTGATGTCAGCGATCTCACCGCCGCCCTACGGGCCCTGATGTGGCAGGCCGTGGGCATTGAGCGCGATGGCATCCACCTCGCCCGAGCCTGCCGGAGTCTCGACTTCTGGCTGCGCCACCAGGCCCGTGACCGCTTCGACCACCGTGGCGGCTGGGAACTGCACAACGCCCTGCTGGTCGGCCGCCTGGTGGCCCACGCCGCCCACCATCGCCCCCATAGCTGCGGCACCCATCTGCGCCGCGACAGCGACGGCCCAGCCCAGGATTGGCATCTGGGCTGGTTCCGTGATCAGAACGGATGATCAACATCACAAGCGCAAGCATCGTATCCGGCGTACTGTGATCGATATACAGTGTCTGTCGGTTCTGGCAGAAGCGCACAGACTGCGGCCCTCCCCCTCAACCTAAATCCGGCTGTTGGCTTTAGGCTAGAGGCTTTAGGGTTGCTCTACAAGGCGATATAGACAGATTCGGACTGTCACCCAGAAGGTGAACCGATTCTGTAAGCGTATATCCGCTTTAATAGCAACCCTAAGGCCCAAAGTCCATAGCCTAACTGCCGTTTTTAGGCTCAACGCTGATACGATGGCAACACATGCCGATCGACAGCCAGGGCCAGGATGCTCATGCTGGTGGCGTAGACCGGGCCATGCGAACCCTCATTGCCTCCCGGCGGTGACGGCCAGTAGCCGGCATCGTGCTGTTCCTCAACCAGCATGGAGATGAGGCGAGGACGATATATCTGCCAGAGCTGGGGCCGGGCCCGAGCCATGCCGACGGCATCGTAGTAGACCCGGTAGAACAACCACCGGCCCTGCCACCGGATCGGGTCGGATCGTATGCGGGTGGCGATGGCATCGATGATGGGATCTTCCTCACGACCGCCGATGACAAAGCTGAGCATTCCCAGGCCGCGCAGGCTGGGGCGATCCTGACCCTGGCGCTGGTAGCCCACCTGTCCTGTATCATCGGTCAAACGAGCCGCATAGTCAACGGCTGCGGCAACGACCTCCTCGGGCACGGTGATGCCGACCTGTTGGGCGGCATGCAGCCCCATCAGATGCCAGCCGGAGAGCGACAGGTCGCTATCAGTGGCGTGGGGATGATAACGCCAGCCACCCTGATGCTGATCGTCCTTGTCGACCAAGGCA
>SLQH01000138.1 GCA_007131555.1 Planctomycetota bacterium
GGAGTTGATATAGAAGTACTCGTTTCCGGCCAAACCCTCACGCAGGACCTGGTTCTCGGCCCGCCGCCGGCCGAGGTACAGCATCAGCGGGAAGCGTTCGGCAGTGACCGTGCCCCGACCGACGAAGACCTGGCGCACCAGGGGCTCGGTGGCCCGGGCCTGGCTACCGATGCCGCTGTTGTCGGTCGGCACCTGACGCCAGCCCAGCAGATGGCAGCCGGTGCTCTCGATACCAGCCTTCAGGGCTCGCTGGCAGGCCTCACGAGCGGCAGCCTCACGCGGCAGGAACACCAGACCGGTGGCGTAATCGCCGATCGGCGGCAGGGTGAACTCGATGATCTCGCGGTAGAAGGTATCGGGAATCTGGATGGTGATGCCGGCCCCGTCACCATCGAGGGGATCAGCACTGACCGCCCCCCGATGGGTCAGGCGGCGCAGGATGTCGATGCCGCTGCGGATGATGTCATGGGAAGCGGCTCCATCGATATGGGCGATGAAACCCACCCCACAGGCGTCATGTTCGTGGGCGGGGTCGTAGAGCCCCTGGGCCTGGGGCATGCCGATGACCGGTGCGTGCATGGCGACGATCCTCATCAGCCCTGCCGGGTGGCCGACCGGTCCGCAGACCGGGCTGGGGCAGTGCTGTCGTCGGCCATTTTCGTCGCTTTTGCCAAGCAACAAATGACAAAACTGTCACATGCCGCCATCCTTCTACAGGGGGAACTGATGAATCCAGATGTAACTGTGGGCTTGCAGTATGTGACCCTCAATGAGGCCAAGTGTCCTCCCCTACTGCTTGTGATCAAGGCTGGAGGAAGACACCTGGCCGTATACCAAAATGGTAAGCCCAACTTTCCAAATCCAAGAACCACTACAAGACCGATAGACTCAGGGGCGCCTCGAACAACCTGAAATAGGTAGCGCACCCGTGATATTCACGGCCAGTCAGGAGGCTGGCGCTCCCGAGGGAGGTTGCTCGAGGCGTCGCCAGACCTCCAGGGTCTTCACTGCCGTTATTGCCACTGATGCAGGCCCCTGAATGATTGTGGAATGTACTACTCAGGCCCATAGGGCACGAGTCGTTATCGGCCTTATTCGGGGGCCCCCATCGCTTGCGATGGGGGCCTGGTGCCGAGTGTTGGAATGCGGCGTTACAACAGCAACAGCACGACAACGACAGCCGCCATGCGCAGCAGGACATCGAGATGGTCGTGTAGGCGCAGGATGAACAGCAGGGGCCAGATCATGACCGCGCCCAGGGGCCAGGGATCGGCGGCTAGGCTGGCACCGGGCCAGGAGGCACCCCAGTGGGCGATGGCCACCAGGGCGTCCAGGGCCCATTCGAGGAGCAGGTAGGCACCATGCCAGGGGCCATGCGGCCATGGCCCAGCGATGAACAGCACCACCAGACCCACGCCCAGGACCAGGGTCAGCACCGGCGTGGCGACGACCGTGGCCAAGGGTGCCCAGGGATGGATGCGGCCGAGATGGGTGGCCAGCAGGGGCATCACCGCCAGGGTGGCGCTCAGGCCGATCAGCAGGCCATCGACAGCAGAGCGCAATGCGTGCAACAGCAGGCGCCAGCTCAGGCTGTCCAGGACCAGCGGCCGCAAGGGCCAGGAACGCTGCCGCCAGGCGACCAGTTCGCGGCCCAGGGTGACGATGCCGAAGACCGCCGCCACGCTGAGTTGGAATCCGAGTTCGTGGACCTGGGAGGGATCCCACAGGATGAGGATGATCACCGCCAGGGACAGACTGGTCAGGCGATGAGGTCGCCGACCGCAGATCTGGGCCAGCAGCACCGCCACCACCATCACCGCCGCCCGGCGGGTCGACAGGGCCGAACCGGTCAGCCACAGATAGCCGCCGCACCAGGCCATCAGCACCATCTGACGCAGCAGCCAGGAGGGGCACCAGACCCGCAGCAGCAGCGCCATCAGGGCCAGGGCCAGACCCAGATGCAGGCCGCTGACCGCCAGCAGATGCAGCAGACCACCATCACGAAAGACCATGCCTTCGGCCGCCGAGCCGACCCCCAGTAGGAGACGCGAGGCCAGGTCCTGATGCCGCCGCAGGCCGTCGATGGCCCGCCAAGCCCAGGCCCGGCTGCCCTGCTCGCGCCAGGCCAACACCTCCATCTCGACCGCTCGCAACTGCGGGCGCTGGCGCTGGGCACAGACCTCATGCAGACCACGCAGGGCGACCCGGTCACCAGGACGCAGCCGCGGCTGCGAGGGCGCGAATACGAACAGGCGCGATGGCGGGCGGCGGCCCAGACCACGGCGGGCCTCGATCTCACCGACCAGCAGGCCCTGGCTCCAGGCCCACTGATAGCTACGGATCACGGTGGCATCGCCGTCGACCAGATGTGGTTCCAGGCTGGTCCGGGGCGCGATCGACCCCAACCAGCCCCCCAGCAGGGCCAGGGCCAGGGCGATCAGCAGGCGCCGGGCCAGGGGCATGGCCGGTGGCAGGGGCACCACCGCCAGCAGCAGCAAGGCCAGACCGCCCAGCGCGCCAGCCAGTCCCAGCGGCCCCAGCAGCAGGGTGCCGGCCAGCAGACCGGCCGCAGCCCAAGGCAGGGGTGGCGACAAGGGCGGCGGGGATGGCGGCACCTGGGTGTCGGCCGCAGGCAGCGTTTCGGCCATCAGGGACATGGTCATCGCTGCCGTCCCGGATCCGTTTCAGACCTCGAGACTGACGCTGCCGTCCAGGCGGCCGGCAAAGGGCGCCAGGGCCGGACGCAGTTCCTCACTCAAGAAGCGGTCGACCTGCTGCGGCGCCCGACCGATGAAGGTGGCCGGATCCAACAGGGCCTCCAACTGGTCATGGATCACAGCGAAGTAGGAACTGGCGGCGATCCGCTCGATCAGGTCGTTACGGCCCCCCTCCTGCTTGACCACCGCCGCCGCCTGCTGCGACAGGACCCGGATCTGTTCATGACATTCCTGACGGTCGGCCCCGGCCTTGACCATGGCCATGATGATGTTTTCGGTGGCCATGAAGGGCAGTTCCTCGGCAATGCGCCGGGCGATGACCGCCGGATAGACCACCAGGCCCTCGGTCACGTTCTGGAGGATGCCCAGGACGATGTCGGCGCTCAGGAAGGCCTCGGCCAGGGAGATGCGACGGTTGGCGCTGTCGTCAAGGGTGCGCTCCATCCACTGCACAGCGGCGGTCTGCTGGGCATCGGCGACCAGGGTCATGAGATGGCGGGCCAGGGCGCAGCAGCGCTCACAGCGCATCGGATTGCGCTTGTAGGCCATGGCCGAGGACCCGATCTGGGAACGCTCGAAGGGCTCCTCGACCTCCTTGAGGTTGGCCAGCAGGCGCAGGTCGGTGGCCATCTTGTGGGCACTGGCCCCCAAGGAGCCCAGGACCGAGAGAATGTCGACATCGACCTTGCGGCTGTAGGTCTGGCCGGTGATGATGTAGGCCGAGGGAAAACCGCAGGCGACGGTGATCAGGCGGTCCAGTTCCTCGACCTTGGCATGATCGCCGTCGAAGAGGGTCAGGAAGCTGGCCTGGGTGCCGGTGGTGCCTTTGACCCCACGCAGGCGCAGATCGTTGCGGGCCCGGGTCAGGTTGCGCATATCCATCAACAGGTCCTGCAACCACAGACAGGCCCGTTTGCCGACCGTGGTCAACTGGGCCGGTTGATAGTGGGTGAAGCCCAGGGTCGGCAGGGCGCGATGCTCCTGGGCGAAGGCCGCCAGACGATCGATGACCCGGGCCAGGGCCAGGATGAGGATGTCCAGGCCATCGCGCAGCACGATCAGATCGGTGTTGTCGCCCACGTAGCAACTGGTTGCACCAAGATGGATGATCGGGGCGGCGGTCGGACAGACCTCGGCGAAGGTGTGGATGTGGGCCATGACATCATGGCGCAGACGGCGCTCATGGGCCGCAGCGGCGGCATAGTCGATATTCTCGACATGGGCCTCCATTTCGCTGATCTGGGCTTCGCTGATGGCCAGACCGAGCTGTTGCTCGGCTCGGGCGAGATGGATCCACAACCGCCGCCAGGTGCGGAACTTCTTGTCATCAGAGAAGTTGGCGGCCATGGCCGCCGAGGCATAGCGGCTGGTCAGGGGCGACTGGTAGCGATCGTGGGACATGGCAACTCCAGGGTGGATGGGTCTACCAGAGCATCACCGACACACAAGGACGCGGCCAGTCAGCAGGCACTGCCGTCCAAAGCCTGCTTGCACAAGACACTGAGTGTGATACAGTAGCTTCTGTGATATGACGCAGATCAACATGAACAATACGTTCCTGGAGCTGACCATGCACGTATCCATCAAGTACCTTGTTCCCGCCCTCGCCCTGCTGAGCGGCGGGGCGATGACGGCCACCGAATCGGGCGGACCGATTGGTCCCCGTGCCCTGGGTATGGGCGGGGCCCAGGTCGCCTGTTCAGTTGGCATCGAGGCCCAATACTACAATCCGGCCACCTTCGCCTTCATGGGCCGCTGTAACGGCAATGATGACGACGATCCCGACAAGAGATCGGTCGACAACGCACACCTGACCCGCAAACGTTTCGGCATCACTCCCATCGACCTCCAGGTCGGCGTCACCCTGACCGGTGAACTGGGAGAAATGGCCCGAGACCTGGCCGATATCGACTACGAAGGCCTGGGAACCAATTCCGAACTCGGTGATGAAGACATCGAGGACCTGCTGGTCCTGGCTTCAAGCCTGAGCCGTATTGACGATCCCAACAACAACCTCTTCATCGACATCAATCTTGGGGCCGGGGTACGCTGGGGATCGCTGGCTTTTGGGGCACGGGCGTTTGGTCATGCGGTGGCGCGGGTAGACGAACTCGACCGCATCAATCTGGGCCTCAACTACGACAGCCGCGAGGATCTCAACGACTGGCTCAACGACCTGGCCGCTGCTGCCGACATCACCCCCGGCGGCAGCTACACCCAGCTCAATCCCGACCAACAGACAGCGATTGCCGATGCCCTGGGCACCACCCCCGATGCTGCTTCAGTGCTGTACGTCGACTCCCAACTCAATGAACTGATCACCACTGGGGCCATCACCATGGCCGAAGTCGACGAAACGCTTGCCCTGTTGATCGCCGGCTTTGAAGCCACCGACGGTGACGAATCCAACAACCTCGACAACAACCGGACCTCAATCCTGCTGCGCGGTCTGGCCGTGGCTGAGGTTCCGGTCAGCTATGGTGTGGCCCTCAATGATCGTTTGGCCATCGGTGTGACCGGGCGCTTCTTGTTGGGCCGGGTCTACGGCTCGACGGTGCTGGTCTTCGATGATGACAACGACGAGGTCATCGAAAACATCAAGGAGCAGTACGAGGAGAGCATGACCTGGGGCATCGACGTCGGCCTGCTCTATCGCATGCCATCGTTGCAGATCGGCATCACCGGTCGCAATCTGAACCGACCGCGCTTTGACGGTTTCTCGTTCGACGACGCAGGGTTGACCTATGCGGTTGATGACATCCATCTTGATCCTCAGGTCACGGTGGGTGTGGCCTGGATACCTCATCCGACTCTGACCGTGGCCGCTGACATCGACCTGCTGGAGACCGACGGCTTGCTGCCGAACTTCGGTCACCAGTATGTCCGCTGCGGCCTTGAGTGGGACGCCTTCCGCTTCCTCGCCCTGCGCGCCGGAGCCTACCGCAACATCGCCCTCGATGATCCGCCGACGGTCGTCACCGCCGGACTCGGATTCAATTTCTATCTGGTCCGCATCGACCTGGCCGCCGCCGCCGCCATCGATGACCGGGTCAGCTACCGAGGCACGAAATACCCCCAGACCGCACGGGTCGGCCTGGGGGTCAGCATTGATTTCTGAAGCGTCAGAGAGTCAGTACCGGTAATGGGCCGGCTTGTAGGGACCGGTGACCGGCACGTTGATGTAGGTTGCTTGGGCCTCGGTCAGGGTGGTCAGGCGGGCTCCGAGCTGATCGAGATGCAGACGGGCGACCTCTTCGTCCAGTTCCTTGGGCAACATGGTCACCGTCCGGCCCAGGGAGGCATGATCACGGTACAGGGCGATCTGGGCCAGGACCTGATTGCTGAAGGAGTTGGACATCACGAAGCTGGGATGGCCGGTGGCGCAGCCGAGGTTCACCAGGCGCCCCTTGGCCAGCAGGATGATCCGCTTGCCGTCCGGCCAGATCACATGATCGACCTGGGGCTTGATCTCCTCCCAATCGAGGTCGTCAAGGGCGGCAACCTGGATCTCGGCATCGAAGTGGCCGATGTTGCAGACGATGGCGTTGTGGCGCATGCGGTCCATGTGGGACCGAGTGATGACATCGCAGTTGCCGGTGGCGGTGACGAAGATGTCGCCGAAGGCGCAGGCCTCGTCCATGGTCGTGACCTGATAGCCTTCCATGCAGGCCTGGAGGGCGCAGATCGGATCGATCTCGGTGACGAAGACCGTGGCCCCCTGGTTGCGCAGGCTCTGGGCGCAACCCTTGCCGACATCGCCATAGCCGCAGACCACCGCCTTCTTGCCCGACACCATGACATCGGTGGCCCGCTTGATGCCGTCGACCAGTGATTCACGGCAGCCATAGATGTTGTCGAACTTGGACTTGGTCACGGCATCGTTGACATTGATGGCCGGGAACAACAGGCGCCCTTCGGCTTCCATCTGATGCAGACGATGGACACCGGTGGTAGTCTCTTCGCTGACCCCCAGGATCGATTCGGCCTGGCGGCGATACCAACCGGGATGACTGGCCAGACGGGCCTTGATGGATGCGAACAGAGCCCGCTCCTCCTCTGAGCCTGGGGTCCGGTCAAGGATCGACGGATCCTCCTCAGCCCTGAGACCCAGGTGGACCAGCAGGGTGGCATCGCCACCGTCATCAAGGATCAGATTGGCAGACCCGGCCGGGAAATCGAAGATCCGGTGGGCGTAATCCCAATACTCATCAAGGTCCTCGCCCTTCTTGGCGAAGACCGGAATGCCAGCCGCGGCGATGGCTGCGGCGGCATGATCCTGGGTCGAATAGATGTTGCAGCTGGCCCAGCGCACTTCGGCTCCCAGAGCCACCAGGGTCTCAATGAGAACCGCCGTCTGAATGGTCATATGCAGGGATCCTGCGATCCGGGATCCGGCCAGGGGCTGTTGAGCCGCATACTTGCGCCGGATGGCCATCAGGCCCGGCATCTCATGTTCCGCGATGGCGATCTCACGTCGGCCCCAGGCAGCCAGGGAGATGTCGGTGATGGCCATGTCAGCGGCGGTGGTACTCATGCTCGCTCCTTCACGTCTTGTGAGCAATGTGGACCCATTGCGTTGATGTTGGGTACGGCCACCAACCCCTTGCTGGGCTGATGACTCATGAAGTATCACTGTATGTCGATATAGCGATATGTAAAGCAGGGGTCGACAGAGCCTTCGAGTAGACCCTGGCATTTCGCAATGGCTACGTAGCACAGTGAAGACAAGACGAGTCTGACAATTATGTCATACGACCTCTGGTCAAGTATTCGAGAACAGACCTTGAGTCCGCAGCAGGGTTTGATTCACTGGATCCATCATGCGCAAAGTACCGACCCAATTCCGCCCCGTCACCCAGGACGACCTGACAGTCGAGCAGGTCCATGAACCCGGCGTGCCCTCACCCCTGCGCTATGCCGGGGCCGACCATCAGGCCCCGATCCGCTATCGCTCCAACCATGACCGCGTGGCCATGAGCGCCAGCTTCAATCTGGAGGGCGAAGAGGTCAGCAGCGATGAGGAGGCCACCAGCCACGGGCAATGGCCACCGATCTCCTTCGAGCGGGCCGGACCGCGCCAGATGCTGGCCTTCGACCCCAAGGAAACGACGGCCGCAGTGGTGACCTGTGGCGGCCTCTGTCCAGGTCTCAACGACGTCATCCGGGCCCTGGCCATGTGCCTGCGCTACCACTACGGGGTGGAACGGGTCTTCGGCATCCGTTACGGCTATGCCGGCCTCGCCGATCCGGCGATCGCGCCACTGCCCTTAAGCAAGCACATGGTGTCTGACATCCACAAGAGCGGCGGCACCATCCTCGGCACCTCGCGCGGCTTCCCGCCGATTGATGATATCATGGCCGGCATCCGCCGCCTGGGCATCAACATGCTGTTCACCATCGGCGGCGATGGCACCCAACGCGGCGCCCACGATATCCACCTCGCCTGTCGCGCCTACGGCATGGACGTGGCCGTGATCGGCATCCCCAAGACCATCGACAACGACGTTGCCTGGGTCGATCAGACCTTCGGCTTCGATACCGCTGTCGGCATCGCTGCTGATGTCGTTGAACAACTGCACATCGAGGCCAAGTCGGTACGCCACGGCATTGGCATGGCCAAGCTCATGGGCCGGGATGCCGGCCATATCGCGGCCGCAGCGGCGTTGGCCTCCGGTGACGCCAATGTCGTTTTGGTACCTGAGGTACCCTTCGAACTCGATGGCCCCCACGGCCTGCTGAATTTTCTCGAGCGACGCTGGCAAGTCAGCGACCATACCATGATCGTGGTCGCCGAAGGTGCCGGCCAACACCTCTTCGGCGACACCGATCCGGGTAGCGACCACAGCGGCAATCCCATCTACCAGGACATCGGCCTGTATCTGCGCGATCGCATCATGCAGCACTTCGCAGCCAAGGGCGACCCGGTATCGGTCAAATACGTCGACCCCAGCTATCTGGTGCGCTCCGGCCGGGCCAACGCCGCCGACAGCATCTTCTGCATTCGTCTGGCCCATAATGCCGTCCATGCCGCCATGGCGGGACGGACCGACATGATGATCGGCCGCTGGTACGGCAAGTTTACCCACGTTCCCCTACCAGTGGCTACCGGCCGTCTCAAGGTCATGAATCCCCGGGGCAGCGTGTGGCGGGCAGTGCTGGAGAACACCGGCCAGCCGGCCTTCCGCAACCACCGCGAGGACGAAACCGTGACCTGACAGGCCCACCCATGTCAGACCCCGGTGTTCGCCCCGTCAAGGCGAGGCTTGCCGCCACCTGACCACCATCTATCCTGCTCTTCCGGAACCCACCATGCGCGTTGTTCCGGACTTCCCCAGCCCTCCGCCCCGGCAAGGACCCGACGCCATGGACATCCTGATCCTCAATTGCGGCAGCTCGTCAGCCAAGTTCGCGGTCATCAACAGCGACTCCGGCACGACCTTGATCAGCGGCATCGCTGAACGCCTGGGAGGGGTTGGTTCACAACTGGAATGGAAGCGTGACGGCGGCAAGCAGGCCCGCAGCCTGGGTGACAACGCCAGCCATGAGCAGGGCCTGCGAGCGGTGGTCGACCTGCTACGCGAGGTCGGCCTGGCCGATGGCATCAAGGGCATCGGCCACCGGGTGGTGCACGGCGGAGCGACCTTCTCCGAGTCAGTGCTTATCAACGACGCGGTCAAGCAGGATATCAGCCGCTGTGTCAAGCTGGCCCCCCTCCACAACCCGCCCAATCTGCTCGGCATCTCTCTGGCTGAAGAGCTGTTCCCCGGCCTGCCCAACGTGGCCGTGTTCGATACCGCCTTCCACGCCC
>SLQH01000382.1 GCA_007131555.1 Planctomycetota bacterium
ATCGGACAGGGTGGGATTCGAACCCACGGAGGAGTTGCCCCCTCTCCGGTTTTCAAGACCGGCGCATTCAGCCACTCTGCCACCTGTCCTCAACTGATGCGTGATGCTATCACCGGGTCTGGGCTATGCCAAGCACCTCCCCTGGCCAGGAGCCTGTAAGAAATAGACTGCTACGGCGTATGGAACAATGCCGCATTGCCGACCGCCTCACGGACCCAGCGCTTGCGTCATCGTCCCGGCTGCCGACGCCCCGGTTCATGGCCATCGCAATGGCACCTGCCCTCCTCTGCACGCGGGCTAAGGCCTGGTGCTTTGGGCGGGGCGGGCACGGGGCTCCAGGGCCGGATTGCCAATCGGGCATGGTTCAGGACTGCCGCCAGGCGTCCATCACCGGGACGGTCTGGGCCAGGGCTACGACAAGCGCATCGCATAAGGCAGCGAGGGCTTCTGGGGCGATCTGCTGGACGTCTTGTTCCAGAGTGGCAGCGGCAGCCCGGACTGCACCAGCCGAGACGTTACCGGCGCTGCCCTTGAGACGATGGGCAATCTGTTCGATAGTCGCCCGATCAGCCGCTGCTGTGGCAACACGCAGTTCCGTCTGCCAGGACGCTGCCTCACGCCGGAAGATATCTACCAGATCCTCAGCCAGGGACTGGTCGCCAAGCAGACGACGCAGCAAGTCCTGGGGATCAAAGAAGGCTGTATCGGCAGTGCCCCGGCTGGCTCCAGCCGATGCAGCACTGGGTTGATCTTCGTGATGGTGATGATCCACATCCGGCAACCAACGCTCGATCACCCGCAACAAGGCCTCGGGCTCCAAGGGCTTGACCAGGTAATCATCCATCCCGGCAGCCAGAAAGCGCTCCCGATCCCCAGGCAGGGCATGGGCGGTCAGGGCGATAACGGGCAGATCATGACGCGTCAGGCCGTGGCCCGGGTCACGGATTCTGCGCGTTGCTTCCATGCCATCCATCTGCGGCATTTCAATGTCCATCAAGACCAGATCGTAACTGCAAGCATGCATGGCCTGCACGGCCTCCTGCCCATCGTTGGCAGTGGATACCTGCAATCCCAGGCGCCGCAGCATACCGGCCACCACATCCTGGTTGATCTGGTTGTCATCGACCACCAGCACATGACCACAGCGGCGGACGGCCTGCACACGGGCCTCGGTGGTGATAGGACGCTCAGCGCTCGGTGGACGCTCGTCGCCCAGGACCGTCTCCAGGACAGCCCGTAGATCCATCGGCCGTGCCGGCTTGGTCAGATAGCCGGCAAAGCCCTCGGTCTGGAGCGCTGCCGCCCCCCCACGATGATTGACCGAGGTCATCAGAATCAGACGGGTAGAGGCCAGGGTCGCATCAGCGAGTATTGCTCGTGCCAGATCAATGCCGTCCATCTCCGGCATCTGCATGTCCAGAATAGCCACCACACAGGGGTCGTCGTCCTTGTAGCTCCAGTTCAGCTCCTGCAGGGCCTGGGTGGCACCATCGGCCAGACGCACGCGCATGCCCCAGCGCTGCAACTGGGCCGAGAGAACGATGCGGTTGGTGGCGTTATCATCAACCACCAGCACATGAACCCCGTTCAGGGAAGCCGGAGCAGGCAGGCCTGGCTCCCCGACTCCCCGTTCAAGAGTCATGGTGCACCAGAAACGCGACCCACAGCCTGGGCTGCTGTCAACCCCGATGACACCCCCCATCTTGGCAAGCAGCTGTTTGCTGATGGCCAGACCCAGCCCTGTCCCGCCAAAGCGGCGGGTCATCGATGCATCGACCTGGGTGAAACGCTCGAAGAGGTGCTTCTGGTCATCAAGCGGTATGCCGATGCCGGTATCACTGACGGTGCAACGGATGGTCAACATCTCTGCGTCCTCATCAGTGAGTTCGATGCGCAGCACCACCTCGCCACGTTCCGTGAACTTGATGGCATTACTGAGGAGATTGGTGAGGACCTGACGGATGCGGCCGGGATCTCCGCGCACTGAGGACGGAATCTGCGGATCAACGGTATAGACCAGTTCCAGACCCTTGTCGTGGGCGCGCAGGGCCAGCGAGGCGATCAGGTCATCAATCATCTGACCGAGATCAAAATCAATGACCTCCAGCTCCATCTGGTCGGCTTCAAGCTTGGAGAAATCAAGGATGTCGTTGATGATGGCCAGGAGGCTCTGGCCGCTGCTGGTGGCGATGTCGGCATAACGGCGCTGCTCGGCATCCAGTTGGGTTCCCCGCAGGAGGCTGAGCATGCCGATGACCCCGTTCATCGGGGTCCGGATCTCATGGCTCATATTGGCCAGGAAGGCGCTCTTGGCGATGTTGGCCATCTCGGCCTGGGCGGCCATGCTGTTGGCGAAGGCGGTCTGCCGTTCGAGTTCCCGGTTCATCTCCTCGGCCTCGGCCAGGGCCTGGCGCAGGGCATCCTCAGCCTGACGCCGTTCGCTGACATCGATGGCCTCGCCGTCGACCCGGATGGGATTGCCGGCGGTATCGCGGATCAGGCGGGCGCTATCCTGTAGCCAGCGCTGGCGGCCATCGGCCAGGATGATGCGACGCTCATAGCGGCAGTGACCCTCGCCCTGCAAGATACCCAGCATGTCATCAAGCAAATGCTGGTCATCAGGATGGGTCAGACTGCGCAACAGGCCGGGCTCGGCGATGAAGTCCTGGGCCGGACGACCGTAGACCTGCTCCACCGCTGCACTGATGTAGAGCGGTCGCAATTGCGGCCAGGACACCGACCACACCACAGAACTGAGATTGGCCAGGATGTCGGCCAGACGCTGCTCAGCCGCCTTGACTCGGGCCTCGGCCAGACGCCGCTCGCTGATATCGACGGCATATTCAATGACCTGGACCACGGCTCCGGTGGCATCATGGATGGGGAAGGCGTGAATCTCGACCGGACGAATGGCACCGGCGACAACATGCTGATGCTCAACCACGCAGGGTCGCCCACTGGCCTGCACCATGTGCACGGGACAGGGATGGTCGGTGCTACGGCAGGGTTCAGCACTGCCATGCGAGACGGCATGGCAGGTATCGCCGGGGCGTGATGGGCCATGGGCCTCGTCATAGGCCCGATTGGTCATGGCCAGACTGAAGTCGGAGACGTTGATGACGCAGAAGGGATGGGTGAAGGCGTCGATCACCGTCTTGAGAAAATCGCCGCGCTCCTGCACGGTCCGGGTGGCGGTCTTGAGATCGGCATTGAGACGCACCAAGTAGACCGTCACCAGCAGGGTCGCGAACAATGCCACCAGGATCAGCACCATCCACCAGCCATGGCGGCGCAGGACCGCCAACAGGGGCGAGGCCTCGACGATCCCGTAATCGATCAGGCCCAATTCGATCAGACATTGACGCACGCTATGATAATTGAGGGCCGGAGTCCAGCCGGCGTAGGCCCCAGCCCGGGCGGCTGAGCCGTCACTGGGCATGCTCAGGAGGATCTGCTGGACCAGGGCCACCATCACCGGATCGCTGTCGGCGACATGGGCCAGAGGCCATTCCGGATAGAGCCGGGTCGAGCGGTCGAAGGGGAAGTCGGCGGTCACGGGCTGGCGGTTGACGATCCGCAGACGCTCCAGGTCCGGGTACCCGGCGGCGGCCAGGCGCTCCAGGGTGCCGGTGCGCACTGTGCCGGCATCCACCTGCCCGGCCAGCACTGCCGCGACCACCGCATCATGGGTCCCGGCAAAGCTCAGGTCGGCCAGATCGTGGGGAATCGCCAGGCCGGCATCCTGCAATTCCCGCCAGGCCACCAGCCAACCGCCAAAGGACAATGGATCGGTGGCCATCAGCCGCCGGCCCCGCAGGGCGGCCAGATCAGGCAGGGTCTCGCGATCACGGGTGGTGATGATCAGGCCGGCGAATTGGCTGACCGCCCGGTCCTGGCGCAGGTCGCGCAGGGTCAGCAGGGCCACCAGGCCGGTCTCGGCCTCCAGGCTGGCGAACTGGCCGGAATTGGTCAGCAGCAGATCGACCTGACGCGTCCTGACCGCCGGTGCCACGGCGGCGAACTCCAGGGGCTCCAGCACGAAACGATACTGGTCCTGGGCCTCATTGAGATGATCGACGGTCGCCTGCCAGCGGGCCCGGCAGGCCTCGATGCCGGTGTGGGCCAGGACTCCCAGACGGACCGTCGGCACCGCCGCCGGCTCGGCGGCCACCAGGACCCCGCCCACCAGTAGGACCGCCAGGATCCGGATCATCACAGGGCCCAGAGATCGGCCGGCGACAGGACCAGGGCCACCCGGCCATCGCCCATGAGGGTGGCCCCGCGCACCGCCGGATGGCAGTGCATGCCATCGAGGGGGCGCAGCACCGCCTGCCGCACCGCCAGGACCTGTTCGCAGGCCAGGGCCCGGGTCTGCTGGTCGTCGCCAGTGATCTCGACGATCACCGCCTCATCACCCGGCGGCAGGCCGAGCAGGGCGGCCAGGCTCGACAGACACAGGCTGCGACCCTGGATCTGCACCACCTGGCCACGGGCGCCCAGGACCCCGTCGATCCGGCAACGACTGCGCTCGTAGGTGGCTCCGATCATCTCCAGCGGCAGAAGGAAGGGCTGGCCGCCGGCCTCCACCGCCATGGCCCGCACGAACTGGGTGCTGACCGCCGCCGGCAGGCGGATGGTGAAGGCGCTCCCCTCACCCTGGCGACTGCGCACGCTGACCGTACCCCCGGCATCGACCACGGTGCGCCGGACCACATCCATGCCCACGCCCCGACCACTGATGTCGGAGACGTTGGCAGCCGTCGACAGGCCGGAGGCGAAGATCAACTCGTCGATGACCTCGTCGGCCAACTGTTCATCGGCGGCGATCAGGCCGTTGGCCACGGCCTTGGCCCGGATGCGGTCGCGGTCCAGGCCGGCCCCGTCATCACTGATGACCACCTGCAGCCAGCCCTCATCCTCGCTGATGCTGACCATGACCCGGCCCTGGGGTGGCTTGCCGGCCGCTGCCCGGGCGGCCTGGGGTTCGATGCCGTGATCGACACTGTTACGCACCAGATGGGTCAGGGGCGCATCCAGCAGATCGACCAGACGCTTGTCGGCTTCAACCTCCTCGCCCTCGATATCCAGGACGATGTCCTTGTCGAGCTGGGCGGCGGTATCGCGAATCAGGCGCGGCAGCTTGCGCATCAGGCCCCGCAACGGCACCCGTCGCACCGCCAGGACATCACGGCGCAGACGCCCGGCCAGGGTATCGAACTGGTCGACGGCCCGGCGGAAGTCGCCATGGATGCGGGCCGGATCATCACCGCGCACCATGGCGTCATGCAGATGGCGCAGCAGATCACCGACCACCAGCAGTTCACCGACCCCCTCCAGGAAGGCGTCGATGTGGGCCTCGTTGACCCGCACACTGCGATGGACATCGGTGGACCGGAAGCGGCCGGTATCGGTCTGGGCCCGTTCGGCTGGCGGTGGAGTGGCGACCGCCGCAGGCGCGACCTCCTCCAGGGCCTCCGGCGATGGGCGCAGGGCCAGGACCTCGATCTCCAGACCCTGGACCTCTTCACTGATGCCGTCGACCAGGGGGCCGTAGTGCTCAGCCAGGCCGCGCAGGCGGCGCAGGACCCGCTCCCAGCGGGCCTCGCTGCGATCACCGCTGGCGGCACGCTGGAGGGCGGCGATGGCGTCCTCGGCGCTTTCCACATCATCAGCCCCACCGTCGACCAGGGCGGCGATCATCTGGCGCTGGTGGTCGACCGCCCGCAACAGGGCATCAATCAGACCTCGGGTGGCACTGCGCAGGCCATTGCGCAACTGATCAAGGATGTCTTCAACGGCATGGGCCAGGCGCACCGTCCCGGTCAGGTGAAAGAAGCCAGCATTGCCCTTGAGCGAATGGATCAGGCGGAAGGCGGTCTGGATGCAGTCGGCATCCAGACTCTGGGGATCACCGTCAGCCAGCATCGCCTCGACCTGGGCCAGCCCCTCCTCGGCATCGGCCAGGAAGGCGCTCAACAGGTCATCGTCCAGACCACCACCGACTTCAGGAGGCATGGCCACCACCAGGAATGAGCTGGTCGATAGCCTCGGCGGCCGCCCGCAAGGCCGCCAGGTCATCGGCGGCCAGGGCGCTGCCCAGGCAATCGAGGTGGTCGAACAGGCGGGCCATGCGCTGGGCCACCCGCAGACGGGCATGCAGGACTCCGAGATCAAAGGGCTTGGCCAGGAAATCGGTGGCTCCGGCAGCAAAGGCCTGGATGAGATCCTCAGGCGCGGCCCGCACCGTAACCAGGATCAGATGGACCCGGGGCCGCAGCTGACGCACGGTGCGACAGAGAGCCAGGCCGTCCATGCCCGGCATCAACCAGTCGACCAGAGCGATACGCGGACCATCCGGGGCACACAGGGCCTGGCAGGCCGCATCACCATCAGCGGCCAGCACGGTCTCCAGGCCCCAGCCGCGCAGGGTCCGGGTCAGCAGGACCCGGGCCATGCGGTCATCATCGGCGACCAGGATTGTATCCATACCTGCTTCCTGTCGGGCACTGACACGAGATCATTGCAACCATACAACACAGCAACGCCGTGTTAGGTACCATTTTATGACCTTCCACCAAACACACAAGGCATCATGTCACAGGCTGGTACCGGATCAGGTGGCGCGACGGAGTACGGCCCGGCGTAACATATGCGCCTTGTGAAAACGTCGGCCGATCATAGGCGATTGACTTGGACCCATCAGGCCTATGGTGACGGCCATGCCCGGTGGGGAAACACCGGGAACTTCACTCTACTCGCCCCTATCACACGAAGGAGCACCCATGCCCGCCAAGGTCGATTCCGATACCTGCACCGGTTGCAGCGCCTGCGTCGATTCCTGCCCCGTCTCGGCCATTGAAATGGTCGACGACAAGGCCGTTGTTGATGCCAACACCTGCACCGATTGCGGCGCTTGCGTCGATGCCTGCCCGGTCGAAGCCATCAGCATGCAGTGACCCGGGGTATCGCCTCTGCGATCCTATCACGCCGCCGGCCCCTGGGTCGGCGGCGTCGTTGTGTCGGGATATCTTGATAATCCTCCTGGCCATTCAGCCCTCCCGAGCCGTGATACATCTGGCATCATCGGCGTGGCGCCGTACACTGCATCATCATGACCAGTCGCCTTGCCATCGCCTGTCTCGTAGCCCTGCTGGTTGGCAACGTTGTCGAACCTGAGGGCCCACTCCCTCCCCAAGCTCCAGAGTCCTTCGTCCACCAGCCACCTCCCCGGCGAGCACCCGGAGAGTATGGCAGCGTGGCCTATATCCATCTGGAAGGGATGATCGACCGTCATCTGGCCGGCTACCTGGATCGGGCCCTGCGCGAAGCCCGGAACCAAGGGGTGGACACCGTGCTGGTCCACATCGACACCGATGGCGGGCTGGTTGACGCCGGGCGGCGGATGATGAAATCCGCCCTTGATGCCGCCACGCTGCACAATCTCCACACCGTAGCCTTCGTTGATTTCCGGGCCATCAGCGCCGGGGCCATGATCGCCTACGGCCATCGCGAAATCCATATCACACCCACAGCCACCATCGGGAATATCGGGGTCATCTTCCAGGATGCTGAGGGCGGCATCAGGTACGCCCCGGAAAAGGTCGAGACCATAGTACGCGCACTGCTGCAGCAGGCTCATGACAACAACGGCTGGAATGCGGCCCTACTGCAGAAAATGACCGCCCGCAACCAGCATCTCTACGAATACCGCCTCCCTGATGGACGACGCTATTATGTCATCGGTGATGACGTCGAACGCTTTGAGGCTGATCATTCTGAGATTGATCCTGAGGACCGCAGCCAGAAGGTCCTCCGTCTGGGCGAAGATCGCCTCCTGACCTATACCGGCATTGAAGCCCTACAGGACGGCATGGCTACGGCCGTGGTCAACGATCTCGACACCTTCTACGCCGACAACCTGATCGACCCCGATGAGGTCATCCCCCTGCTGATGACCAGCAATGAACGTGTTGCTCGCTCCCTGGCGATGTGGGCCCCCCTGCTGGCCGGCTTGGCCCTGCTCTTCATCATCCTGGAGTTCAAGACCCCCGGCGTCGGCATCTTTGCCATCCTGGCGGCGGTCAGCGGCGGCCTGTTCCTGATCTGCCAGTATTATGGCCAGATGGTCGGCTACATTGAGGTGATCCTGATCACCATCGGTCTGGTTCTGATCGTCATCGAACTGCTCACCGTGTTTTCAGGTGGTCTGCTCGGCCTGGCCGGCGGTGCCATGGCTGCCGCCGGCCTGGTCCTGGCCTTCATGGGCCAGGAGTTCCAGTTTGACCCCGGCTCCGAACTCTTCTTGCCCGCTCTCATGGCAGCCATTCGCCGCGCCTTCCTGGCCCTGGCCATCATGCTGATTGGCGGCCTGGCCGCCCTGTGGGCCCTGCCCAACAGCCGTCTGGGCAACCGTCTGTCGGTACCGGCCACCATCGCAGGCACCGCCCCCGGTAGCGACGGTCACCAGGACATCATCGGCAGCAGCGCCACGACCCTGACCATGTTACGACCAGGCGGCACCATTCGCTACGGCGATCACAGCATGAGCGCCACAGCTGAACATGGCCAGTTCATCGCCGCCGGTTGTCCGGTCACCATCATCGCCTATCGCTTCGGCGAAGCCCTGGTGCGACCCGCTGAAGCCGCAATCACAGCAGACACTCAAGCGGAGAACAACCCGTGATATCCATGGCCACCTCCTTGTCTCTGCTGCTGGCCAGCGCTGCGACCAACGCCAGTCTGGCTCCATGGCAGGCCCTGGCCATCGCCGCAGCACTGCTGACCCTGGCTCTGGTCTTGATCCTGCTGGAGTTCATCATCCCCTCTTTCGGCCTGTTGACCCTAGCCGCAACCGGTTGTGCCGTAGGTGCCGTACTGACTGCATTCCAGGCTGGTTCGACTTGGGGAGCCGGTAGTGTCATTGCTGCCCCAGTGCTCGCCATCGTTGCCATCCGCTGGGGCATACAACGCCTGCAGAGTTCGCGCTTCGTGCCCCAGGCAACCATCAACGGCGATGCCGGATACCATCAATACGCCGAGCGCAGCGGCATATCCATCGGCAGCCGGGGAGTCCTGATGACCGCCCCCCGACCGACCGCCCGGGCCCGTTTCCCCGACGGAGTAGCTGATGTTCAAGTCCGTGGCACCCTGCCAGAAGTCGGTGATGCAGTGGTAGTCCAGGACATCCGGGGAGCCATCATTTTTGTAGTTGCTGATTCCACCTCAGCGCCATAATCACAGTCATCTCATCCATGCATCTTTTCAGGAGACCTCTCCATGCCCAGCCAGATCATGCACGCGGACCTTGTGGTCCTCATCATCGTCATTGTCGTTGTCGTCATCATAGCGGTCTTCTTCCTGATCGCTCAGGCCCTCAAGCTATGGATCCAGTCCTTCCTCTCCAAGGCCCATGTCAGCTTGGCCCAGATCATCCTGATGCGCCTGCGTAAGGTGCCGCCGGCAGAAATCGTCAACA
>SLQH01000473.1 GCA_007131555.1 Planctomycetota bacterium
GGCACCATGTAGCAATATGCTTGCGTTCATCATCGCCGTGAATGATCACGAGTCGCGGGATCCACAGGCCGTATGACGGGCATCATGGCGACGTCCTGGCTGGTATTGGGCGAAAGCGCGACATCCACGCGTCGGCACGCGGGCCAAGGCCCGGTGCTCCGTGGTGGTTTTGTGATGAGCAATGGTTATTGGCGAGTCCGGAGCCGAAAAGGCCTAGCCAGGCGACGTGTCAGTCTATTCCTTACAGGCTCCTAGCGCGCCCCTGGTTTATCCCGGACACTTTTCACCGGAAGAAACCGGTGTAGGAGTCCATCATGACCGACAACGCGCCTTGTCCACGGCAATGGCGATGGTAACACGACATGTTCCTACAGGGAGGAGACGTCATGGCGACCGATGCCTGGTTTCGGGCTGCTGCCAGCAAGCAGGGGCGATGGTCCCTGGATGAGATCATCTATCGGGCCCCGGACGGCGATCTGCTGGAGGTGGCCCATGACCTGGAGGCCCTGCGCGCCCTGCGCGATGGGCCGGCCTGGCGGCAACATTGGGATGCCCGTCTCGCTCCGGGAGTGCCACCGGCCTCCAGCGGGGTGTGGAGCAAACGGGAACTGGTGCTGCCCCAACTGCCCGCTGCTGACATCGTCAGCCTGGGCGAGGGCAACACCCCGCTGGTCCAGGCCACCGGCCTGGGCCGCGATCTGGGCCTGGATGAGCTGTGGATCAAGCAGTGCGGCACCTCCCATACCGGCTCGTTCAAGGACCTCGGCATGACCGTGCTGGTCAGCCAGGTCAATCACATGATCCGCTCCGGAGCGCCGATCCTGGGGGTGGCCTGCGCCTCGACCGGGGACACCTCGGCCGCGCTGGCCGCCTACTGCGCCGCCGCCGGCATCCCGGCCGTGGTCCTGATCCCGGCCGACAAGATCTCCCCGGCCCAGCTGGTCCAGCCGATCAGCAACCATGCCCTGACCCTGGCCCTGGAGACCGATTTCGACGGCTGTATGCGCCTGGTCCAGCAGCTCACCGAGGACCGGCGGCTGTACCTGGCCAACTCCATGAACAGCCTGCGGGTCGAGGGCCAGAAGACGGTGGCCATCGAGATCATCCAGCAGTTCGGCTGGGAGGTGCCGCAGTGGATCTTCATCCCCGGCGGCAACCTCGGCAATGTCAGCGCCCTCTACAAGGGTCTTGAGGAGATCCGCGACCTGGGCCTGATCGACCGCCTGCCAACCATCGTCTGCTGCCAGGCCGAGGCCGCCAACCCCCTCTATCGGGCCTATCACAACGACTGGCGCTGTGAGCCGATCACCGCCGCCCCGACCCTGGCCTCGGCCATCCGGATCGGCGATCCGGTCAGCCGCGACAAGGCCATCGCTGCCCTGCGCCGCCATGGTGGCCTGGTGGCCCAGGCCAGCGAACAGCAGCTGGCCGATGCCTGCGCCCGGGCCGATCGTCATGGCCAGTTCACCTGTCCCCACACCGGCGTGGCCCTGGCTGCGGTCGAGCAGTTCGCCGCCGCCGGCCGCATCGCCCGGGGTGAGCGGGTGGTGGTCATCTCGACCGCCCACGGCCTCAAGTTCAACAACATCAAGACCGCCTACCACGAGCGGGCCCTGGCCGGCCTGGACGCCCCCCTGGCCAATCAGGCGGTGCGCCTGGAGGCCAGCCCCCAGGCCGTCTATGACGCTGTTGAACGACACATCGCCGGCTGAAGGTGTCCGGTCCCATGCGCTGCCTGTATGCACTGCCATGTCTGATGATCCTGCTGGCCGCGCCGGCCACCGCTGCCACGGTCAGCCTGCACAGTGATGGTGATGCAGCCACGGTGGTCATGGGCATGGCTGAGGATCTCCTCGGACAGGACATCAGTCTGGCTCAGGAACTATTGGCTGACCATGCCCATAGTCCGCTCCATCTGGTCCTGCATCAGGCGCGCGGCGACATGGTGGCCCAGGCCCTAGCCCATGCCCTGGGCATGTGGTACGTGCCCGATGACGGAGGATACCGCTTCACCCGGGCTCCGGTCCTGCCCGCTGTCGGACCCATCGATGTACGTACCATTCCCACCCGTGTCAGCGATGCCCGGGCAATACATGACATCATCGGCGAACTGCTGGCTCCGTGGATGGGCGAACACTGCGGATTTGCCTTCCACCCCTTCCAGGGGCGCTGGGCGGCGACCCTGGACAGCGCTGGTCATGCCCGCTTTCGCCAATTGATCACCGTCCTTGAGAAACCGGAAGCCCATATCCCCATCATCACCAGACCGGCAATACCATCTGCAACAATCGGCCAGGACATCAGCGCCAGGACCTGGTTCGAGTTGGCCGAACAATTGGTCGATGCCACTGCCTGCAGCGTCAGCATTGCCCCCGACCGTGGTCAGCACATATTCGACCCGCCCCTCAGTCTAGCCGCCGACCGGCCCCTGGCAGATCTGCCGCTGATCCTCGCCGGCCATGGCGTGCATGGCCGTTGGCACGGGCAGCTGTTGTTGTTGGATGACTTGCAACAACGCTTTGACAGCGGCCGACATCCGGCCCTGCGACGGCTGCTGGCGGTGATACCGGTGGCCCAGTTCACCAATCACACGGATGCCGCAGCATTGCTCAACGATCTGCGCCGCCACCTGCCCGAGCAGACCTGGCAGCGACCCGGCTACGGGCTCTATCATCTGGCCAATGCTGAAAGCATCCTGATTGCTGCCGACCGCGCCAGCATCGCAGCAATACTGGAGCGCTTGGAACATCATGAAGGCCAGCTGCCATGAGCGACCAGCTGCCGTCTTCCATGTCTGAAGCCGTTACCCTGCGCTCTGCGCTGCTGTCAACCGGCATCCATGGACTGCTGGTGCTGCTGATGCTGGGCGTTCATGATCAATCACAGAACCACGATGAGACCCAATCCCCAGACACGGCCCATCAGGAGCAGATGCGACCAGAACGGGAACAGATCACCATCCGCCTTCCGGCCAGCCCTGATCAGGCCCCAGCCATGGCCGACATGAGCCCTGCCGCCCCCCTGCCTGAGCTGGATCTTGATGCCCTGCCGGATCAGGATGGTCAGGCCATCAGTGCCGCTCCGGCACCCAGCCTGGGCAATCCTGGTGCCGACATGCGTCTGGGGCCGCTTGGTGACGATGGCGGCCTGGACATCACCCTGCCAAGCCTGGATCGCGTCACGGTCAGAGACATCGCTCCGGCCATGACGGCCAACGCCAGCCGTCCGGACGTTGATCAGCGGCTACGGGAATGGCAGAACGTCGCCGAATTCCTGCAAGACATCATTCTACGCCGCAACTGGCGCAATCACTGGCAGGCCCGTTTCCACAACCTGATCACCAATCGGGATCTGATCGCCTCCGTCAACATCTGTCCACGCGGCTTCATCTCCCGCTTCCGTCTTATCAGAGGCACCGGAGTCGATGAACTCGACGGCCTGATCGAGGGCTTCTTCCTCAACGCAGAACGTCTCAATGTCCCACCCATCGACCCCGACAACCCCCTGCAGTACCTGCACCTGCGACTGCCTGAATAACGGCCAGCAGGGCAATGCCTGCTCAGCCCTCGCCATCAGATGACACGGTGCTCTGCAGACGATGATCAGCCTCGGTCTCCAATTGGTCGAAGACCCGATAGGGCGGTTCCTCATGTTCGGCCCCGGCCTGGGGAGCGATGCTCCATAGCCAAGCGTCCTCTTCACGCATGCGGATCTGGCGCTGGCCGAGCCGGGGATCGCTGATGTGATAGTAGAGGACATCCGGCAGCAGGTCGATGTGATCAGCCTGGCCATGGGCACTGCGATGATAGCCGTTGAGATCAAGGGCTCTGACCTGGAGCTGATCAGCATCAGCCCGGGTCAGGGCCAGGCTGCCGACCAGACGCCGCACCACCAGGGGCGGCGATCCCAGATCGGTGATCTCCAGACGACCGTCATGCCGGGTCGTGGTCTGGAAACCGTTGTTATCCTCCTCGCTGGCCACCTGGACCAGGATGTTGCCTGATTCGGCCAGCGGTCGCCCGTCAAGCGGCACCACCAGCAGGCTGCCATAGGGGATGTTGAGGGTGGCCGTGAGATCAGCGCAGACGATGGCGCCGGCCGCCTCCAGGAAGCCAGTGGCACCCTGGGCCCGCGGGCTGTCCAGACGCACCAGACCCTGGTGGTAATCCCAGTGCAACTGGTCATTGAGACTACGTACCTGACCCGCATCACGATCGATATGAGCACTGAGGTCCTGGACCTGGGAGCTGCCCTCGCCACCGAAACTGACGTTGATGCGGCCGACCAGATAGGTCAGGGGATCAAGCAGGGAACCGGGCGCGATGCCGCCCCCGCCCTCGGGCACGTCGGCCAGGCGCAAGGGATCGAAATTGCCGGGCTCGGGCACCGGGGTCCCGGCCAGACCGTAGACCTGGTCGAGGGACAGACGGATGTCGGCCACCAGGTCGGCGGTATCGATCAGACCCTGACGGTAGAGCAGGGCCGTGGCCGGGTACTGGCCCATGGTCAGGGGAGCCTGCAAGGGCCACTTGCTGAGCATCTGCTCCCAGGTGGCCCCGGTGGTGGCGAAATGATGGATGGCATCGGTGCCCTGCAAGGCGCCGTAGGCGGCCATCAACACCACCCCATCGGCCCGGAAGCGGTTGGGTCGGCTCCAAGCGATCTCGGAGATGATCGACGGCAGGCCGTTGTAGGTATGATCCATGATCGGCAGGGCGAAGACCCGGTCTCCGCCGGGCTCCGGTGGGTCAAAGCGCACCGCCGCCCGATCATGGTAGGCATGACCGACCCGGACGCTGTAGCTCTGGCTGCCGTCGCCGGTGACCGAGCCGCCGAAGTAGCCGTGGCGATCCATGAAATGGCCGACGGTATTGCTGTGCTTGTCGGCCGGGCCCAGGATCTCGTCATTGGCGGTCTTCCAGTTGGAGCAGGAGATCAGACCACCGTAGCCCAGGGTCTGACCGATCCAGGTGATATGGTCGCTGAAGAACTCCTCCTGGACCTCGGTCAAGAAACGGGTGGTGTCCTGGTCGCGGGCGGTGCGGAACTCCTGCATGTGCCACAGCGAGCGCAGGGCCATGCGCCCGGCGGCGGGATCGTCGCCGGTGATGGGGCCGCTGCCCCAGACGGCATAGGCGTTGGCGATGCTGCCATGGCGCTGCACCAGCCAGTCATGGAAGCGGGTCTGCAGGGCCTGATGGTAGACGGCCGGGATGTTGCTGGGATCGGCATCGGGATTGAAGGTCCAGAACAGGAACGAGTCCTCATTGACCAGTTCGATGGCCGCCAGGGCCGGATCCTCGGCCAGACTCAGACCGGTGGCCGGATTGACCGTCTCCATCACCGCCTGCCACCAGCCACGATAGAGCTGCTGGAAGTCGTCATCGAAGAACAGGATGGCGAAGGGCAGATTGGGTCTGTCGTCACCGCCGCTGTAACCCTGGAGCACCGGGTTGTCCGGGTCTGGCCGCAGCCACAAGGGGAAATACAGCGACACCGTGGTGAAGATGCCCTCGGCCTGCATGGCCGTGATCAGGCGCTGGAGGTTGTGCACCCGCTGGGGATCCAGGACCCCGGACTGGGGACCAGAACCATGGTAGACTGGCGAATGATAGCGCACCATGTTGACGCCGTACTTGGCATACTGCCGTGCCAGATAGGCCAGGGAATTGTCGTCCAGCCCGGCGGTCGAGGCGTTGACGTTGACCGCCCAGAAGCGCAACGGGCGGTCATCGGCCCCCTGGACGAAGCGCCCATCCACCACCCGCACCCGGCCGCGTTGGCCGGCCCGGGGCTCGTTGAGCCGGCGCAGGTCAATCGGGCTGGGGGCGAAATGGTCGAGGTCGGGCTCGAAGGGAAACCAGCCGTCGGGGGCGGTGCCGTACTTCTCCTCGGGCTTGAGCCGGCCACGGGCGATGAAGGGCTGATTGGTGATGATGAAGCAGTCGATGGCCGAGGCCCCGGTGGCCTCCAGCATCTCGACCCGGAAGCGATGGTTGCCAGGAGTCAGGTCCACCTGGCCGAGATGGACCCAGTTGGCGACATTGCCGCCTATGCTGACGCTATCCAGCAATACCGTGTCGGCACGGGTCAGGTTTTGCCAGGGCTGATCGTTGAAGCGCCAGCGCAGGGGGCCATGGCTCCAGAACTTACGGACGTAGACCTGATACGGGCCGCCCTCGCTGATGGATACCGCCTCCCATTCGAGAAAGCGCTGCTCGGGGCTGTCCTGGTTGTTGATCCAGCGCCAGCGGCCACCGGACAGCTCGGCATGGGACTCGTTACCCCCGGCGCTGCCCAGGGGCGCATCCTCGGCCTCAAGCCAGACGTATTCGGCCGCACCCAGGCCCCAGACCAGCATCAGCAGACAGATCATGATACGTGGCATGATTGCTCCTCTCACCGCCCGCAGGCAGGGGCATGCCCTGGCAACGAAGATGGGCTGATCGTGCCAACCTACAAGCAGCCCCGACTGTGGCATATATCCACAACCTGCGTCGGCCCCCTCCCCCGGCCATTGGCCGGCCCTGATCGCGACCTATGCTGCCGCCATGCCGGACTGCTCCGCCCTCGTCAACCGCCTGCGCCGCCGGCAGCGGGTCCTGCGCCGCTGGGCCCGGCGCCAGGACATCAGCTGCTGGCGGATCTATGACCGCGACATCGGTGAATGGCCGGCGGTGGTCGACTGGTATGACGGCCATGCCGTGCTGTGGACCCTGCGTCGCACCCGCGACGACAGCGACGAGGCCGACCGGGCCACCGTGGCGGCGGTCACGGCGGCGGTGGCCGAGGCCCTGGACCTGCCCCTCGACCGGGTCCACGCCAAACGGCGGGCCCGCCAGCGCGGGACCTGCCAGTACAGCCGCCTGGACTGCGCCGCCGTCAGCCTGCCGGTCCAGGAGCACGGCCTGCGCTTCACCGTCAACCTCAGCGACTACCTGGATGTCGGCCTGTTCCTCGACCACCGCCCGGCCCGCCGGATGATCCGCGACCTGGCGGCCGGCCGCGATGTCCTCAACCTCTTCGCCTATACCGGCAGCTTCAGCGTGTACGCCGCCGCCGGCGGGGCCCGCAGCACCCACAGCGTCGACCTCAGCGCCACCTACTGCTCCTGGGCCGAAAGCAACCTGGCCGCCAACGGTTTCACCCCACCGGCCCACCGGGTCCAGCGGGCCGACTGCCTGCGCTGGCTGGAGAACGCCACCAGACCAGCCTACGACTTGATCATCCTCGACCCGCCGAGCTTCTCCAACTCCACCACCATGGCCGGCCGCAACTGCGCCATCGACCGCGACCACCCCTGGCTGCTGTGGCGCTGCTGGAACCTGCTGCGCCCCGGCGGACTGCTGCTGTTCAGCTGCAACCTGTCGGGCTTCCGGCTCGCCAGCCAGGGCCTGCCGCCCTTCGCCATCGACGACATCACCGCCGCCACCACCGATCCCGACTGCGCCCGCCGCCCGGCCCATCAGGCCTGGCTGTGCCGGCGGGAGTGATCCGGCGCTGGGGCCGGCCGGGGCGATTGACCAGCGGGACGACCGGCCCATCATTGCTTCGACCTAAATCCGGCTGTAGGCTTTAGGCTGGAGGCTTTAGGGTTGCTCTACAAGGCGATATAAACAGATTCAGGCGTTCACCCAGAAGGTGAACTGACCCTGGCTGCGTATGTCCGCTTGAGAAGCAACCCTAAAGCCTAAGGTCCATAGCCCAACTGCCGTTTTTAGGTTCAACGCACCTGCTCCTTGAGGGTATGACCAGTCGCCACCATCAATCAGCTAGCGCCCAAGCCAGGAATCCCATGACTTATACCGATCTTGTCGATGCCACTGCGGCCATCGATCCGCCCGGCCACTGCCTGATCGGCCCCTACCTGCCCTTCTCGCTGGTCCGCCTGGGACCCGACAATCCGGCCCCCTCGTCGACCACCGGCTACATCTCCAACCGTCCGATCCAGTCGTTCGGCCATACCCATGTGGCCGGCACCGGCGGCGGCGGACGCTACGGCAACATCGGAGTCACGCCGTTTCTGGGCGTCCCCCGGCCCCACCATGATCCCCAGTACCAGGACGGCGAACAGGCCGAGCCGGGCTACTATCGCGTCCGCCTGACCCCGACCGGCATCCTGGCCGAGCTCAGCTCCAGCATGCGCTGCGGCATCCATCGCTACAGTTTCCCGGCTGGCCTGCCGGCCCACATCGCCATCAACGCTGCCGCCGCCGCCAAGCGCGCCCCGGATGCCCATCATCACCCCGGCCACAACTGCGCCACCTGTGTCGGCTCCACCGTCGAGTGGATCTCCGATCAGGAGTGCTGCGGCAGCGGCACCTTCGTCGGCGGCTGGGGCCACCAGTTCCCCTACACCATCCACTTCTTCGCCCGCTTCGACACCCCGACCACCGCCCGCCGGGTCTACGATGGCCCCGACCAGTGGCCGGGGACCTGTGCCCAGGGACGCGGGGCGATGGCCGTCGCCTCCTTCGGGGACCAGGGCCAGACCATCATCCTGCGGGTCGGCATCAGCCATGTCTCGGTGGCCAAGGCTCGCGCCAGTCTCGACCGCGAACTGGGCGCCAACGACTTCGACACCATCCGGGCCCAGGCCAAAGCGGTCTGGGAACAGGCCCTCAGCCGGATCCGGGTGGTCGGCGACGAGCAGCACTGCCGCCTGTTCTACACCTACCTCTACCGCCTCCTGTGCATGCCCTCGGACCTGGGGATCGATGACGAGTTCCCCTCCTGGCATTCCGGGGTGCGCCATTTCACCGACATCTACGCCCTGTGGGACAGCGTCCGCAACGCCAACAGCCTGTTCATGCTGTTCCAGCCGGACCTGACCGTCGACCTGCTCAACTGCCAACTGGACATCGCCCGCCATATCGGCTGGCTGCCCGATGCCTGGATCGCCGGCCACAGCGCCATGGTCCAGGGCGGCTCGTCATCCGACATCCTGTTCTGCGAGGCCCGGTGGAAGGCTCTGAAGGGCATCGACTACGACGCGGCCCTGAGCTACATGCGCAAGAACGCCGAGGTCGATTCGCCGGATCCATGGCTCTACGGACGGCATCTCGCCCACTATCGCGAACATGGCTTCGTCCCCTCTGGCATCCCGAACTGCGTGTCACGCCATCTCGAATACAGCTACCAGGACTGGTGCATCGGCCACCTGGCCGCCGACCTGGGCGATGCCGCCACGGCCGCCCGCTTCCATGCCGACAGCCGCAAGCTGTGGAACCTGTGGCGGGCCGACCGCCAGGCCTTCGCCCCCCGCTCCCCGGACGGCACCTGGATCGACCCCTGGCAGCCGACCCAGCTCAGTCACGCATGCTGGGATGACCCCTACTTCTACGAGGCCTCTGGTCGTCAATGGCTGTGGAACGCCCACCATGACTTCGCCGGCCTGATCGCCCGCCTGGGCGGACCAGAGGCCTTCGTCGA
>SLQH01000060.1 GCA_007131555.1 Planctomycetota bacterium
ACCACCGCCCGCCACACAGCCACCACGGAGCACCGGGCCTTGGCCCGCGTGCCGCCGCGCTGCTTCCATGCCTTCGCCAAGTGCCAGCCCGATCGTCGGCAGGGCGCCTGGGCTACGGCACGCAGCTACCCCGCCTCGTGATCATGAGCGGCAACCCAGAACGCCAGCGGGGTACGGCGATAATGCCGACGCCCCAGCTTATGCCGGTCTCAGGAATCATCGCCCGCTAATGTACGCGGGCCAAGGCCCGGTACTCCGAGTGAAGTGCTGGGCGTTGATGGCACCTGGGATATTTCAGGTGTTTCGTGGGTATTCGCAACATGTGACCCCAAAGGGTCCAGCCAGGCGACGTGTCAGTCTATTCCTTACAGGCTCCTAGGCGACGTGTCAGCCCATCCCTGACAGGCTCTTGGCCCAGCGGGCGCTGCCCTATGGGGCGTTGCCTTGGATCACGATGCGGGCTAGGTCCAGTTGGCTGGATCCCTCTTGCTGGATGGTCTGGATGATGAGATGGGCCGGATCGGTGCCGGGTAGAGGGTAGCGCTGGGTCGGCAGGGGCAGGCGCTGTTCGCTGTCGACGAGGCTCAAGCGCATGACGAGCCCTTCATCATCAAGATCCATGCGGAGCCGTAACTGGCCCAGCAGGGGCGGTACGGATTGCGGCTCATGGTCATCGAAGACCACATGGCCATCGCGGTCGAGGGCCACGTCAAGCCAGGTCCGGTCATGATCACGGGTATCGATGCCGACCCGTACTCGGCGTCCGGCGCGTTCACAGCCGATCAGGAGGACCGAGCCAGGAGTCAACGAGAAGTCGATTGTCGTCGTGGAACCAAGAGGTCGAATCAGTCGTAGTGTGGGCAAGGCGTCTTCGGCCATGGTGTGACGTTGGTGTACCGTCAAGAGGGGGGCGGCCTGGGTACAATGCCAGCGCAGTCTCTGGTCATCACGGGTCACTTCCTGGCCCTCAAAGAGGGCCAGTACGCCATCGGAGGCCTCGCTGAAATCTATGCTCCAGGTGTCGTCGTCGCTGCCGCTCATGGCGCTTGCGAGATGCGGCGGGCTGGTGTTGAGGGCCTCGCCTTGGGTCCTCAGGAGGGCGACGATGGTGCGTGTCTGGTGGCTGTCGGCATCCTGGTGGAGCTGATAGCCGGCCCCCGGCAGATCATAGCACCATAGAAAAGCTGCTACATGGGCGGCTGGCTCATCCAACCCGGCGACAGCCCGGGTGAGGATGGCCGCGAGGTCGCTGTCGGTGTCCTCAAGGTTGACGGCCATGCGGGTGCCGCTGTGGTCCAGGTCGACCAGCAGACGCAGGCTGCTGTCAAGGCCGAGCAGTCTGGCCGGTACCGGCGCTTGGCGTGGGCGCTGTACGGTGATGGTCTCGTTGTGGTCGGCGAGATGTTGCTCCAGGGCTTCATTCGCCGCCATGGCCCGCCGGGCGATGGCGGCCAATTCGGCGGCCTTGGTTTCGTAATCGCTGCCGGTGAGTTGGGGACGATGACTCTCGGCGGTCATCAGCAGGGATCGTAGATCCGGTTCCTGACGTTGGCTGCGTTGGGCACGATGGCGCAGCGCGCGGCCGCTGAGGGTCTCCCAGATCGCCCGGCGGCGCTCCTCCTCCTGCTCAGCCTGGGCGCTGGCACGCTCAGCGAAGTCCTGGCGTCGCCGGGTGATGTCGGCGGCCAACTGGGTGCGTTGATCCTCATCGACGTCCAGTTGGTCAAGCTCGTCCTGCAAACGGGCGAGGGCCCGGTCATTGTCAGCCCGGTCGATGGCGATCTGTTGCTGCCGAAACAGGACCAGGCGCTGCTGGGCGATGCTGCGATAGAGGGCGCCCTGGCGGGCCTGGAGGTCGCGGCGCCGGCTTGCATCACTGATGTCGAGGATGCGGTTGTTGTCGAGCAGGGTCTCAGCGTCTCGCAGCCGATTGTCTGCGATGAGTTGTTCGACTTCGTCTAGCGTAGCAGCCTGTGCTGCGATCAAGGCAAGGTCTTGTTGCTCAATGGCCGCCAGCAGAGTGTCTTGATGGGTCCGCAGCAAAGCCATGGCCCCAGGAGCGGCCTGGAAATACGGTCGTCGTAATCCTTCGCTGCCCTGTAGTTGGCCGAGGGCGGTTTCGGGATCATCATCAAGATCGGCGATGAAGGCCCTGGCGCGTTCAAGAGCACGCTGCTCGCCGTCGTCTTCAGCGGTCTGCGCAGAGTCGTCATCGTCGGTCTGGTCAGGGCTGTGCAGTGTCCACCAGAAGACGATCCCGGCACCAAGGGCGATCAAGGCCGCGACTACGATCACCATGGGCAGTGGCCTGCTGCCGGTAGCAGTGGCCGGAACCTCGTCATGACGCCGGCGGGTACGGGCCGGGCGGCGACCGGATGGTTCCGGCTGTTGGGTGATCTGGTGAATGGCTTCCAGGAAGGCGTCGGGATCAGGATAGCGTTGATCGGGATCCTTGGCCATCAGCCGCATGATGAAGCGGCGCCAAGCTTCTGGCAGTTCGCAGTAGTCGGCCGGATCAGGTACTGGTTCTGAGACCTGGGCCAACATCAGGTCGCGAGCCGTGTCGCGACGATAGGGCGGATGGCCGGTGATCAGATGGAATACGGTGGCCCCGAAACTGTATTGGTCACTGCGATGATCAGTGGGCTTGGCCCGGGCCTGTTCCGGGCTCATGTATCGCGGGGTGCCCATGACCTTGCGGCGGCCCTGTTCATCGAAGGCCGCTTCTTCAACATCGGTATGGTGCATGGCCAGGCCGAAGTCGGCCAGTTTGACCCGCCCATCGCGGGTCAGCATGATGTTTTCGGGCTTGACGTCATGATGGGTCATGCCCATCCGAGCGGCATAGGCCAGGGCTGCTCCCGCCTCCTGCATGACCTGGGTGATCAGACGATGGTCGATGGGCCCAGTGCGGTCGAGCATGTCACGAAAGTTCTCGCCGTCGACATACTCCATCGAGAAGTAGCGCAGGGTGACACCGCGCAACTGCTGTTCGCCGACGTTGTGGACGGCGATGATATGGGTGTGATTGAGTCGCCCGGCGGCCTGGGCTTCACGCAGGAATTGGTCGGCAAAGCGGGCATCGCGCTTGGCCAAAGCCGGAAACAGCACCTTGACCGCCACCAGACGATCGATTGACACCTGGCGGGCAAGGTAGACCTCACCCATGCCACCACGGGCGATAAGCCGTATGATGGTGTAGCCGCCGATCTCATCGTCTGGTTTGAGGACAGGCATTTCAGTAACTCATAGCGTTTGGGGACAGGTCTGGATTGTAGCGTTTTCCATCAGGAGGCCACGGTGACATCAAGCACATGCCAATCGGCCAGCGACTTGTTGTGACGTCTGCCTCGCCAGCCCGGCAGGCGCATCAGGCGTCCTTGGTAATTGATATGCATGGATCCATGCGGCATCAACAGCAGGCCGTCCCGGCCCTTGAAGGGGGCTATCTCCAGGAACTCAGGGATGTTCCCAGAGGAGAACATCTCGCGGAAGAAATTGCCGCCGTCAGGATCGGTACGGCCATGCAGCAGGCGATCGATGATGGAGATGACGACATCGTTGTCGCCGGCGGCGCGGAGTTGGGAGAGGAGACGTTCGCGGGTCAGGGTCGGGATGCCGGCATCGTCAATCAGCTGCCGGCGCTGCGATGGAGCTCCGCTCATGCCTTCGGCACGCAGACGATGATCTTCATGGAGCCATAGACCCAGATCGGCAAGATATGCGTGATTGCGGATGCTGTCGTTCAGGACCTGGCCTATGGGTCTGAGATCGTGGCGCTGAACGGCTTGGATTGTGGCGTTCTGCATGTTGGCGATGGCTGGCTGATCGGTATCGTACAGCCACATGCGGGATCGGAGTCCATGGATCCTGGCTTCAACAGTGCGTTCGCCTGCGGCGGCCGCGTTGTAGGATCGCAGGGCCTTGGTCTGGGCGTTTTCACCGGTCAAGGCCAGCATGATGACCACAACCAGTACGCCACCAACGGCCAGGCCGATCAGCCAATGATGCAGACTGCGAGCCTCGTCTTCGCCCTGGCCGGTCAATACGGCCGGTCCGATCTCCTTGGTGCCATCCCGTTGGGCACCGAACGGGGAGGTCTTGGGGCGCTTGTGGCGATCGGTCTCCTGCTTGCGGACCGAGGACGCGTTCAGGGCCTCGGCGGCAGCCTGGCTGAGCGATGATGACAGGCTGCGGCGCAGGGCCTCTCGGTCCGGTCCGGGACGCTTGGTCGCGATCCTGTCGCTGGATTTCGATGATGCGGGCGGCGTGGGGTCAGGTTCATCGCTGGAGGGCGGGGTCTTGGCTGCCGGTGCGCTTGCGGCTGGGGCGGGAACGGCTTCGGCCACCCCATCTGCACGCAGACAGAAGGCCTGCTTGCAGGAACGGCAACGGACTGCCCGGCCGATCAGCACCGGCTGGATCGGATAGCGAGCGCCACAATGCGGACAGGTAAACGAACCGGCCATGACACGTCCTTCAATGAACCGCGCTGGACTTCTGTGGCAGAGCTTGCTGATGGCATTGCCTCGGCGGTCCTGACAGTGCAGACTGCGGTTCCAATATGCTTGTGGTCATGATGATGGTCGAACGGCCATTTGGCAACATGCTTTCACGATTTCATGAGCAGGACCATCAACCACAGCATCAGGTGCGCTGGGAGACTGTAAGGGATGGACTGATATGCAGTTTCTGAACAGATATCGGCCACGGCGTCGACATAGGGATGTCTTTTTCCCGATTCGATACTATGATGGTCGACATGGACATGGTGGATGGTCAGGACATGGCAGCGATGCGCGCGGGTTTGGCCTGTCAGCGTCTGTTGTATCGCCGCCTCTTGGATCTCGACCTTGATGTCCCTGCAGATTCCTGCGTGGACATGGCCGCTGTCGAAGAACGGGTCGAACGCTTGTTGGCCTTGCCTGCGGGTACGCCGCGTGGGCTGGATGTCGTTCGCCTGCCGCTACGTTTGGTTGAGGTATTGATCCATCTGGGCATTCCCTTGGCCCGGGGTGGCAGCTTGCGGTGGGGCGAACATGTGATGATTGCCGAAGTCGATCGTCCTCTCTGCGATGAACGGGGTCGCCTGCTGTTGCCGCCGCTCGATGAGCTGCTGGCCATCACCAGTCTGGGTCTGCGCCCCTTGCGTCAGTTCATCGCTGACCATCTGGGTCTGCGTTTGCAGACCGCCAGTGCTGTCTCCTTCCATGTGTGGACGGACATGGCCGTGCTGGTCAGCGCTGTGGCAGTGCCGGTGGGTGGATTCCTCTATGGTCCTCAGGCCGGTCAACGTCATGCCTTGGCCTTGTCGGCCGGTGGCGAGCAGATCGTCCGATGGTGAATGCCGGGCCAGACAAGCCGTCCTGGCGGTGGCGGCTGCGCCAGGATCGGGCCGCGCTGTCAGCCAGGCAGCGGGAGCGGGTGGAGCAGACTACGGCAACCCTGATCGCTGACTATTTGCGCAGCACAGCGCTACCTTTGGCCGGATATATGGCCTGCGGCGGTGAATTGCGCCTTGATCCTGTGTTGGCGGACTGTTGGCGCCGTGGCGCTGCGGTCTGGTTGCCACGGGTGATCACCGATGGATCATTGGCCTGGCATCCGGTTGTTGATCCGTTGCAATTGCGGCGGGGTGCCTATCGGATTCGTGAGCCTGATCCCCGTCTGGTTGCCGAGGCTCCGTTGCCGACGGCCTGCCTGCTGGTGGTACCGGGGCTTGGCTTCGGTCGTGATGGTGGGCGCCTGGGGCAAGGGGGGGGCTATTATGATCGTCTGTTGGCCTCAGCGCCCACCGGCCTGATCAGCCTTGGTGTCGGTTTCGCCTGCCAGTTGGTCGATGATCTACCGCTTGCCGACCATGATCGACGGGTATCCGCCCTGATCATTGATGGCCAGTGGCTGATCAGGCCGGATGTACCCACCAACAGTACCGACTGATCGGGCATTCGTCACAGCGTGGTCGCCGGGCAGTGCATGTGTAACGGCCATGCAGGATCAGGTAGTGATGGGCATGGAGGCGATGGCGTGCCGGAACCCGCCGCTCCAGGACCGTCTGGGTGGCATCGGGGCGGCGAGTGCTGGCGATACCGGTACGATTGGCGACCCGATGGACATGGGTATCAACAGCAATGGTCGGGACCTGAAAGGCGATGTTGAGGATCACGCTGGCGGTCTTGGGTCCGACCCCGGGCAGGGCTTCAAGCGCGGCCCGGTCTGCGGGTACCTGGCCATCATGTTGGTTGGCAATGATCGCTGCCAGGGCACTCACATGGCGGGCCTTGGCCCGATACAGGCCGAGATCGGCAATCAAGGGGCGCAGGCCATCTTCGCCCAGGCGGGCCAGGGCATCGGGGGTGATGGCGATCTGTTCGCGGATCCTGGCCATGGCCCGGTTGACGGCCCGATCGGTGGTCTGGGCTGAGAGCACCACCGCCACCAGCAGTTCGAAGTGGTCTTGATAGTCGAGTTCGCTGCGTGGTTCTATGATCCCGGCGAGGATGTCGAAGAGGCGGGCGATCCGACCTGTCGAGAGGGGGCCATCGCCGCTGATCCTGGTCACGGGTCTTCGCTGCGCTGGGCGAACACCATGCGGCCATTGCTGGTCTGATGGATGCGGATGATGGTGGCACTCACCCGTTGGCCAATGGCCTGGCCGGCGGCAGAGACCACGGTCATGCTGCCATCATCAAGGAATCCGATACCCTGATCCGGTTCTTCGCCGGGTTTGACGATGTCCACCTCTATGAGGTCGCCGGCCTGCGGACTGGATTGCAGGCTGCGGGCCAGGGCCATCGGGTTGATGACGCGCAGGCCCTCGCTGCGGGCCCGGTCGCAGAGACGGTCATTGCCGCAGACCAGCCGGGCACTGTGCAGGCGGACCAGGGCCAGCACAGTATCATCCAGGGACGGACTGTTGGGCAGATCGGTGGTGTCGATGGTCAGGCCACTGCCGCGCAGACGGCGCAGGGCGGCCACATTCTCCAGGGAACGGCCGCCGCGCAGACGCTTGGCCGGGTCGGGGTCTTCGGCCAGTTGCTCGGCTGTTCCGAGCACCATCCGGGGGACGATCAGATGTTGGTCGATCACCCCGTCCTCGACCAGCAGCGGCAGGCGTCGATCAGCCAGGGCGCTGAGATCCAGCACCGCCGCGCCGTCGTCGTAGCGTTCGTTGCGAAACTCGACGAACGGGATGATGAGCCGGAAACGGTCAGCATTGTGCAGCACCATCACCAACACCAGATAGGTGGTGATCAAGACCAGGGGGACGTCAAGGTTGTTGACCAGATCCTGGTCCTGGATGACCGCGCGCAGGGTGATGAGGATCAACAAGGAGAAGATCAGGCCGGCGGCCAGGCCGATCAGGAAGGCGGCCAGGGTGCGGGTGAAGTAGCGTCGAAAGGCGTGCTCGGCGGCGATCAGGGTGATGGCCACGGCAAAGCCCAGCATGGCTCCCAACCACCACGGGAAGCCGCTTGCCCCAGACAGTTCGTAATATCGGTTGCCATAGACATGGCCGACGCTGATGGCCATGATGACAAAGCCCAGACGGACGAGAAGGATGAGCATGGTGATCCTGTCGCTGGCGGTGATGCGAAGGTATCATTCTATGGCCTGATCGGCGTAGCCCAAGAACCGGTCGATGGCGGGACGTCTGGTGGTTGATCGGTCGTCCATCGGGCCGAGACTGCCAGCCATGGAACACCGTTGGTCGATCGCTCTGCGCAAGGAGGACTTCCGCTTCTCCTGTGCCCACTTCCTGATCTTCCCTGATGGCAGCAAGGAGCGCCTGCATGGGCACAACTATCAGGTGTCCTGTCGGGTCGAGGGAGCCCTGGATGGGCATGGCTTGGTGATCGATTTCAATCAGGTCAAGCCGCTGGTCCGGGCCTTGTGCCAGGCCTTCGATGAACGGTGGTTGGTGCCCCAGGACAATCCCTTGCTGGACATCCGGCCCGGTGATGACGGGCATACCGAAGTGCGCTTCAAGGACCGTCGATATCTGGTTCCCAGTGACGAGATCGTGGTGCTGCCGCTCAACAACATTTCGGTGGAAAACCTTGCCTCCCATCTCGCCGCTCGTCTGTGGCAGGCCCTGCGCGAACGCTTTGGCAGTGCCCAGGTCACGACAGTGGAGGTGGCGGTGGCCGAGACCAGCGGCCAGGAAGGCTGTTATCGGATCAGCGACCCTGGCTCAGTGGGGGGCTGATGCGCATCACCGTCTTTGCTTCGTCCAGTCCCCGGACTCCGCCGGCCTATTGTGCCCTGGCCGCTCAACTGGGGACCTTGATCGCCGCTGCCGGCCATGAACTGATCAATGGGGCTGGTCGTGAGGGCTGCATGGGAGCTCTCAATGAAGCCTGTCTGGCCGCTGGCGGACGGGTCCATGGTGTCATCCTGCGCTGCTTCCACGAGGCCGGCCTGACCCATGCCGGGCTGCGCGATGTGGTCATTGCCGATACCATGCGTGAACGCAAACGCCTCCTGGGCGACACGGCCGATGCCTATATCGTGCTGCCCGGCGGACCGGGTACCTGGGAGGAGTTCTGGGAGGTGGCGGTGGAGCGCCAGATTGCGGTCCATGTCCGTCCTCTGGTGGTGGTCAATGCTGACGGTTTCTACGCCGGCTTTCTGGCCCAGGTTGAACGGGCCTGGGCAGATGGCCTGTTGTATGGCCCGGCGGCGGCCCTGTTCACGGTGGTGGCAGATCCGGCCGCTGCGGTGACGGCCTGTGCGCCTGATCAAAGCGCTCAGGTACTGTGATGTCAGGAGAACATGTCATGCAACACGCCCCAGCATCGTCGTCTCCAGTCCATGGGGGTCTGGCGGCGGTCATCTTCGATCTTGATGGCGTATTGGTCACCACAGATCGTTATCATTACGAGGCCTGGAAGGACATCGCTGATGCCAGCGGCCTGCCCTTCGATGAAACGGTCAATCATCTCCTGCGCGGGGTGTCCCGGGCTGAGAGCCTGCGCCGCATCTATGCGGCGGCTGCAGTACCGCTGCCCGATGACAGCGTCTTCCAGGATCAGTTGCGGCGCAAGAACGATCGCTATGTCGCTCTCATCGAGCAGATGGGCACTGATGACATCCTGCCTGGAGCCGTCCCCTTGTTGCAGGCCCTCAGAGCTGCCGGCATCCGTACCGCCGTAGCCTCGGCCAGTCGCAATGCGCCGCTGGTATTGGAGCGCACCGGCCTGCATCCCTGGTTGGACGCGGTGGCTGATGGCAGCATGGTGCAGGCCTCCAAGCCCGATCCCGAGGTCTTCCTACTGGCGGCGGAATTGCTGGCCTGTGCGCCCGGGCACTGTGTCGGGGTAGAAGATGCCGCTGCCGGAGTCGAGGCCATCCATCAGGCCGGGATGGTGGCGGTAGGGGTTGGAGCGCAGGCCGC
>SLQH01000007.1 GCA_007131555.1 Planctomycetota bacterium
GCCCTGGCCTATGTCCGTCTCAAGAATCTCCGCCCGCCAATGTACACGGGCCAAGGCCCGGTACTCCGTGTAATAATGCGCAGATCCTGGAGGTCTGTAGGGGATCGATAGGCACGTCGCCTGCTGGGCCATGCTCGGTCGCTATCCCTTACAGACTCCTAGGTGAAAGCCCGAATCTGTCCAAATCGTCTTGTACAGCAACCCTAAAGCCTCCAGCCTACAACCGGATTTAGGTTCAGCCACACATGGTCGCGGCGGCATCCGGTTCGATGCCGGCGATGACGGCTAGGAAGGGCCGGGCATAACGGGTCCGCTTGTGTTCTCCAACACCATGGACCAGCAGGAAGTCATCGTTGTTGCCCGGTCGCAGCAGGGCCATATCGCGCAGCGTGGCGTCAGAAAAGACCATGTAGGGAGCGATGTCCTGGGCCTCGGCCAGGAGGCGGCGCAGGCGCCGGAGGCGCTCGAAGAGCTCGACCCCCTCGCCGTCAAGTCCGGCATCCTGGGCCATTCGCCTGGCCCGGTTGTCGCGCTTGCGGGCCGGAGCGGTGAAACGGCTCAGGCGGATCTGCGGCTGGCAGGTCTTGCAATAATCCCGACCCTGGTTGGTCATGGCCAGCAAGGGCATGCGATCCTGATCAACCACCTCCAGCAGGCCCTGGACGATCAACTGATCGATCCAGGACCGCAGACTGGCCTCGGGATAATCCTGCAAGAGACCGTATACGCTCAGGTCATGATGACGAAAACGCAGGACCTTCTGGCTCTTGCTGCCGCGCAATACGTCAATGACGTGATTGACGCCAAAGCGCCCCTCCAAGCGCCAGACTGCGCTGATGATCTTGCGAGCCAGGTCTTCTACCTGCTCCTGGTCCAGGGCTTCAGTCTCACCCCGACAGACATCACAGGCCCCGCAACCACCTTCGGCACTGATGTCGAGGTCATGACCGAAATGCTGGCTGAGCAGCAGATGTCGACAGACCGGCGAGATGGCATAGCGGCCAATTTCGGCCAACTGACGCTCCAGGGCGGCCTTGCGTTCCGGCGGCAGGGGGCCGTCGAGTTCGGCCAGACGGCGATGGGTGACCAGATCACCGGCACTGGCCAGCAAGACGCATTCGGCCGGTTGACCATCGCGCCCAGCCCGGCCCGACTCCTGCTGATAATGCTCGATGGAGCGCGGCATGTTGGCATGGATGACATAACGGACATTGGAGCGGTCGATACCCATGCCGAAGGCGATGGTGGCCACCACCACATCCAGGCGTTCACGCACAAAGGCGTCTTGAACCGCCGTTCTGCGGGCCGCCGGAAGGCCGGCATGGTAGGGTGCCGCATCAAGCCCCCGTTCAACCAGGGCCTCGGCGATGCGTTCGGTCTCCTTGCGGGTCTGACAATAGATGATGCCCCCCTCACCCTGATGTCGGGACAGGATCTGGAGGACCTGGGTGATGGCATTGTGGCGCGGCACGGCCCGATAGATGAGATTGGGCCGATCAGGGTGACCGATCAGGATCAGGGGCTCACGCAGGCCCAACTGCTGCCTGATGTCGTGTTGGACCTGGGGCGTGGCGGTGGCGGTCAGGGCCATGCGCGGCACCTGCGGCAGGCGCTCGAACCACGGCGCCAACTGGCGGTATTCGGGACGGAAGTCATGACCCCAGTGGGATACGCAGTGGGCTTCATCAACCGCGATCAGGGCGATGCGGTCGGCACAACTCTCCAGCAGATCGCCCAGGACGAAGCGCTCCGGCGACACGTAAAGCAGGTCCAGGTCGCCATTGGCGGCAGCGGCATAGGTCTGACGACGCTTGGCAGCAGGACAATTGGAGTGCAGGGCGCCAGCCCGCAAGCCTGCCACCACGGCGGCTGATACCTGATCATCCATGAGGGCGATCAAAGGACTGATCACCAGCACCAGACCATCGGCACAGGCCGCCGGCACCTGATAACAGAGGCTCTTGCCACCGCCGGTCGGCATGATGACCAGGGCATCACGGCCACTCAAGGCGGCGCTGACGGCTTCCTCCTGCAAGGGGCGGAAGGCATCATAGCCCCAAAAGCGCTGCAAGGCGGTCTGCGGATCCACGGTGCCAGCATGCGACATGATGGGCGACAGGCTATCATCGATCTCCGACCACTCCAGTCTGAGACCCTGTGCCGGCCCTTGCCCTTGACCAGAGCGGCCCAGAATGGCCTATCATGGCATCGCATACCCACACCGGACTCTTCAGGCCATATCGACTGCTCGTCCTGGCCGCCATACTGGCCTTGGGCGCCATGCCTGGAGCCGCCCTGGCCGCCCAGGGGCCAACCCGCGACATGGCCGACATGTCGATCAGCGAGGAGGAACACCTTGAAAACTTCCTCGCCTTGCGCCGGCGGATGGCTGCCCGCTACATCCTTGAGCGTCAAGAGGCCTTGCCGACGCTCAGCGCTGATTATCACGCCAAGGCCTTGCAGATCGCCAACGAAGCCCGCGCCGCCTTTGCCGCAGGCCACATCAAGGATGCCAATGCCATGGTCAGGCATGGCCTCAGGCGCTATCCCTACAGTGACGCCGCTCCGATCCTGACCCATCTGGCCTTTCGCATCAATGCCGTCTCGGCCAACTTCGGCCGGGCCCGACGTCACCTCATCGATCTGCGCGAACGCTTCCCTGAATATCCTGATATCACCATCGCCATGCAGGAAGCCCTGGCAGTGGCCGAGACGGCGCAAAGCCAGGGCCGCATCATCAACCTTGATGCTGCCACCCCCCGTGAAGTGATCAGTGTCTCCGATGTTGGCTCACTGCGAGCCAGCAACATGTTCTTTTATTACCTGACCCGCTACGGCGATCGCCACGAGGTCGCTCCACGCGCCACCCTCGGTCTGGCCCGGGCCTACCTGATCCAGGGCCAATCGCGCCTTGAGAAGTTGTTCGATGCTCGTCGTCATTACGAGATATTCTTTGATCGCTTCCCACACAGCCCTCTGGTCTTTGAGGCCTTGTGCGAGTATGCCCTGAGCTATCTGATCGCGTATCGCGGCGATGTCTATGATCTGGGCGTGATCATCACCGCAGAATCGATCATCGAACGCCAGGCTCGCCACTACACCGATGAGGATCCGGTCAACATCGCCCGTATCGAACAGTATCGGGCCCTGATCCGGCGCTGGTGGCAGGATCGTGACCTGCGGGTTGGGCGCTGGTATCAGGCCCGTCGCCATATGGACGCCGCCGCCCTGTATTTCCGTGAGGTCATCGCCCGCGACAGCAGCAGCCCCCAAGCCCAGGAGGCTCGCCGTCGACTGGCGGTGGTGAGCCGGGATCACTGACCGTGTGGCGTCCGGTCCTGGGCCCAGCCGTTCTGCTCGTGCTCCTGCTCAGCGCTTGCTATCGAGCCACTCCCCCGCCGCGCCTGGATGGCCCTCTGGCTATCACCATTGACACCAATCGCTCTCGTCTGATTGCCGCCCAGGGTCCGCTCCAGCAGGAGGTGGCCCGGGCCTGTCGCCGTGATCTGGGCTGGCGTGTTGATCCGACCGCCGCCAAGCGTCTGGTCCTGACCATCAATGACGATGACATCAGCGCCACCAGTCACGGCGATCTTGGCATCGCCCGTCGGTGGCGGATGGAGATATCCGGCACCTGGACCCTGCATCGTCCTGGACACGATCCGATCACGGGACGCTTTTCCGGCAGCGGCCATGCCGCCCGTCGGGATCACGAAGCCAATGCCCTACGCGCTGCCGCTGCCAACGCCGCCGATGCCATCGCTGCCCAGGTATCCCTGGCGGTCAGTCGCAAAGCCCCGCCAGCCCCCCCATGACACGGCTCATCTGACAGCGGCAGCCGTGCACCAAACCTTTGTATTACGGAAGACACCATGATTCCATCTCCCCTGCGCTGCGTCGTATCGGTCAGCGGTCTGCGCGGCATCGTCGGCGAGAGCCTTGATCCGGTGACGGTGCTGGCCCTGGCCCAGGCCTGTGTCCAGGTCATGGGCAACGATCGCCCCCTGGTCATCGGCCGTGACAGCCGCCCCAGTGGCGCCATGCTGGTCCAGGCGGCCGCCGCCGGAGCCATGGCCGCAGGCGCTGATGTCATCGATCTTGGCATCGTCCCGACCCCCACCGTCCCCCTGGCTGTGACCCGTCTGGAAGCGGCCGGCGGCATCCAGGTCTCGGCCAGCCACAATCCCGGCCACTGGAACGCCCTCAAGTTCTATGGCCCCAGCGGCCGCAATGTCGATCAGGCCCAACTGGACGCCATCCTCGCCGCCTATCAGGCCCTCGACCTCGACCGCTGTCAGCCCGCCGCAGGCTGCGGACGCATGCAGGCCGCGCCTGATGCCCTGGGCTGGCATCTGGCAGCCGTGGTGGCGGCGGTTGACACCGAGGCCATCCGGGCCCGTGGCTACCGGGTCCTGATCGACTGCGTCAACGGTGCCGGCGCCCGCCTCGGACCACGTCTGCTGGCCGCCCTGGGCTGCCAGGTGACCGCGATCCACGCCGATCCGGAACTGCCCTTCCCGCGTGACCCTGAACCCACCGCCGACCATCTCCGCCAGACCTGCGCCCTGGTCGCTGCCGCCGGGGTCGATCTGGCCTTCGTCCAGGACCCGGATGCCGACCGCTTGGCCATCATCGACGGCCAGGGTCGCTACATCGGCGAGGAATACACCTTCGCCCTGTGTGCCGCCGCCCGCTTGGCCGCCGCCCGTCAGCAGGGGGCCAAGCGGCCGGCCGCCTGCACCAATGTCTCCACCTCGCGCCTGGTCGATCTGCTGGCAGCCCCGATCGGAGCCGAGGTGCACCGCACTCCGGTGGGCGAAGCCCATGTGCTCGATGCCATGGATGCCTGCGGGGCGGTGATCGGCGGTGAGGGCAACGGCGGGGTCATCGACCCCCGGGTGGTGGCCTGCCGCGACAGCCACATCGCCATGGCCCTGGTCCTGGAATGCATGGCCCAGCGGGACCACAGGCTGGAAGACATCGTCGACAGCCTGCCGCCCTGCCACATGCACAAGGAGAAGATCGTCCTGGACCGGCAGGCGGTCAACGCCGCCATGCCGCAACTGCGATCCGCGTCCTGGGCCGCCGATGCCGTGTGCGATACCACCGATGGCATCAAGTTCCTGTGGCCCGACTCCTGGGTCCACCTGCGGGCCTCGGGCACCGAGGCCGCCAGCCGCATCATCGCCGAGGCCCCGACCATCGAGGCTGCCCGCACCCTGGCCGCCCGTGTGCGCGCCTGCCTGCCGACCACCTGAGCCTTCTGGAGTACCCCATGAGCGACGATCTCGACTTCATCGATGACGGTCCATCACGACCCAAGAATCCTGGCTTCACCGACCCCAACCCGGCACCGCCCTCGCCGGATGGTGACCAAGCGCCGTTCAATCCCTTCGCCAACGTGACTGTTGACGCCAATCAGCCTGGGCTTGGCGCACCCCCTCCAGCACCTGGGCCGATAGCCACCTCAGCCGCCACTGTCACGCCCGGCCCGGGGCAGGATGCCAGTGATGATGGTGCCCGCCCGGCCCGTAGGGATGACCTGTGGACCTGCCCCCATTGCCAGGTCGGCAACAAACCTGATCGCAGCACCTGCCGCAGTTGCGGTAAATCTCCCGACGACCCCGTGGCCAAACCCTGGTTCCTCAATCCAGCCGTCATTGGCGCAGCTGTAGTCGCCCTGATCGTGTTGATCGTCATCGCCAGCCGCCTGGGACCGGATTTCACCCTCCAGGAAGCCCACCGCGACAACGTCACCAGCTCGGTGATGACCGATACCTCTCCGGCTCGTCCAGGTCCGGAACTCGACAACGCCAGCTACGTTCCCCGGGGCCGCATCGCCGGAGTCGGACGGGTCCTGGCCGTCAGCAACCAGTATCAGAATTTCCACGGCACGGTTACGGTGGCGGTGGTCTTTGGACGCGAAGGAGAAGAAGGTGGACTGGATGGCCAGTTCACGGCCAGCTTCGATCGCTGTGAGGTATTGCTCCCCAACCGGGTGCCGGCGCGGGTCTCCTTCGCTTTCATCCATCTGTTGGATCCAGACGGTTCTGTGCCTGACATCCGGCCAGGACAGATGATTTCATTCAGCGGTGACCATGGAGTGTTGGAAGGTGAACGCAATTGGGGCACCGTGAGCACCATGAAAGACCGTGAATATCTCGTCCATCCCTGGGCCGGGGTGCGCATTGCCACGCCGTGAGCAGCTGGGAATCTGCATAGTTGCTCAGACCTGAAGCACCTGGGCAGTTACGGCAACTTATCGTATAATCCAGTGAGTCGCAACGCATGACGCCATGAAGATGTAGTATAACGGTGCCGATAGCCCCAACGACCGTATTCCAGGACATGGGTCCTCTGCAAGTCCTCTCAGGGGTCAGGTTTTCAGCACACTGCATGACCCACCACACTACACCACCGTTTCCCATAAGGCCTCGTATGTGCCATCTGCGTGTCCGCTCAGGTAGAACCATGCTTCCTCATGGCCTGTTTCTGCTCTTGATCCTGCTCCCCAGCTCCTTGTTCGGCACAGACCCGATAACAGAGCTCACGACCATTCGTGATGCTCTGCGGGCTGAAGTCGAAGCCTTGTTCGCTGAGGACGCCCAATCCGGCACCACCCTGGAACTGGATCTGCATCTGGATTCCGGCATCGGCCCTCGTCAGCGGCCCATGGTGCTCCATCTGCAGCATCTGGGTGACCGCTGGGCTCCGGCCACGATCAGCGGCCCGGAGGCTGAGCAACGCGAAGACCTGCACATTGATCTCTCCGAACTCCTGCTCACTGACCGCCGTCTGCATGGCACGGTCCTCTTCACCTGGCGCGTGGACGATGATGCTGCCAGCGAGCAGGAGACCGAGGACGCCGTTGACAATCCCAGCGTGGGCAGCCAAGGCTATGCCATAGACGTGCAACTGACGGCCATATCACGACGTCTGACCCTCAATCTACGGCGCTTCCTTGGTGGCGCGGACTGGTCCCTCCATTTTGTCCCTGATGGTGATGGCTGGACCATTCACAAGGAGGACAGCATCCCTCGTTCCCTGGTGTCCTGGGGTCCCTTCACCCGTGAAATCAGCCTTCATCGCCCCCAGGCTGATGGCCCCTGGCAATTACGCATCGCCTTGACCAAGCAGCCCCAAGGCGACAGTGATCGACTGTTTGACGCCTACGAGAAACGCGGCCATCCTCGTATTTCCGCGGACTTCGCCATCATCGAGGATCAGATCAATGCCCTGTGGCTGCGTCAGGCCGCCGGCGGCAAACATATGCTGGGGAACGCCACCGACATCCTGACCGGAGCCATTGAGACCCAGACCCTCAAGGGTCGATATCACAGTCGCGGAGCCCTGGGCGAATGGACCGGCGACATCCATGGCGCTGTGCGCCCCGGCCAACGTGGCACTGCGCCGCTGGATCTGCTGATGAGTGACGCCGACACCCTGGACCAGCCGGTGTTGGCGACCCGCATCTACCACCAGATCGTCGCCCTGGCCGCAGTGCGTCGCCATTATCCCCAGACCATGCAGACCGCGATCGACCATCAGCGGGTTCCCGATCCGGTGATGACAGAAGACGCCGACATCACGGCCTACCTGCGCCAACTCCTTGAACGGGCCACACAACTCCACGCCCCGCGTACCATCGACATATCATACCTAGCTGCCGATCAGCACCCCCTCTTCAAGCCCGCCCAGGCCCCACAGGCCTGGGACGGATCGGCCTTCGCCAGTACGCCCGATGGCCTCCAACGCTGGACGCATCTCCATGACTGGCAGTTCTGCGGCCCCTTTTCGATCTTCGATGAACGGGTCCGTCCAGCGATGCCATCAGTCACTGCCGACCCGCACACGGCCTATGCCCGTGAACGCATGCTGCCTGATGGCGACGGCGGGGTGGACATGGATCACAGTCCTGCCCGCTGGCTGCCAGCCCTTATCACCGAGGACGGTCTGGTAGCGGCCCCGGTCGACCGCCTGACCAGTTCGGGCGGCATGCGTTCCTATGCCTGGTACGCTACCACCACCATCACCAGCAGCCGTGAACACAGTCCTTGGGCTGCCCTGCATGTCCGGGGGGCTGCCGTGCTGTGGGTCAATGACCAGCCGATATGGAGCAGTGACGGCCATGCCGAGGATGACATGCCGGACCGCTTCCGTATTCCCTTGCTGCGCGGCGACAATCGCCTCATGCTGCGCGTCAACTCGACACCGGACAGCAACCGGCACTACAGCATCCTGCATTACTACGATGGCTATGCGTTCCGGCCGCAAGGACGAGTTGATTTCACCGCATTCAGATTCCATCTGGCCCTATCGGGGGATCCTGCCGCCGCCCGGGCCACCAGTCAGGGCCAGACCTGGCCCGACCCTGACGGTCCCCGAGGTCACCGCCAGGACTGGCATGGTCGCATGCCGGAAGCCGATCCGCCCTTGGCCTTCAATCTGGACGATGGCACCAACGTGGCCTGGTCACTGCCGCTGCCGATGAGCCAGGCCGAGCCGGTCATCCATGATGATCATCTCTATGTGGTTGCCCAACCGCATCATCTGTATCGGATCCGAGCCAGCGATGGTGCTGTGGTCTGGCAACGGCAGGCCTGTATCCTGTCACTGCTGGCCCCGGAACTGCTGGGCGAGAACAGCGATCCCCTGACCGCCTACCACGAGGACCAACGCCGCCGCGCCGCCGCTCGACAAGCCAATGACCAGGATACGGTGACCGCCATCGACCAGCGCTGGCAGGCCGTGCAGGCCGTCCTGCGCCGCCATCGCATCCCCCATGCCGGCACAGCTGCGCAGACTCCGGTGGTCAGCCCAGATGGCGTATTTGTCCAGTTTGGCACCGGGGTAGCCGCTCGTTTCGACCATGCCGGATCGCTCATCTGGTTGACTGACACCCAGGCCCGCTCATCCGACCCAAGTCTGGGCCACCCCTTGCTCCTCGACGACCTGCTGATCCTCCAGGTCCACCATCAAGACGACGGCGGCCACTGCGCCGTTATGGCCCTGGATGCGAGCAGCGGAGAGCAGCGCTGGCTGTGTCTGGCCAGCCCCCGTCGCAGCCTGACCGCAGATGCCTTCGATCATCACCACAGCCTTGGCAACGGTCTGGCCCTGATGCGCCTTGACGATGCTCAGCATGGTCGTCGTCATCTACTGATCACCGGTGATGGCGCCGTCATCGACCCTGCCGATGGGCAGATGCTACGGCGACGCATCTTTCATATCGAAGGTCTGCGCAGTGGCCCGGTGGTCGATGGCGATACCGTCTACGCCGTCTCGGTGATCGGCCAGGAAGCGGTCCGCTTGTGGCTGGATGACGA
>SLQH01000180.1 GCA_007131555.1 Planctomycetota bacterium
CATGAGCCGGCGATCTATCGTCGTTGGGAGTCCGGTGGCTGTTTCGCCGCCGGGGCCGGGGCCCGGCCGGGGCGGCCGACCTACACGGTGATGATCCCGCCGCCCAATGTCACCGGCATGCTGCACATGGGTCATGCCCTCAACAACACCCTCCAGGACTGCCTGGTGCGGTGGAAGCGGATGCAGGGCTTCGACACCTTGTGGCAGCCGGGCACCGATCATGCCGGCATCGCCACCCAGTCGGTGGTGGCCAAACACCTTGATCAGCAGGGTGGCCCCAGTCGTGAGGAACTGGGCCGCGAGGCCTTCCTGGCCAAGGTCTGGGAGTGGAAGGAGCGCTACGGCGGCGGCATCGTCGACCAGTTGCGGACCCTGGGCAGCTCCTGCGACTGGTCGCGGGAACGTTTCACCATGGATGCCGGCCTGAGCGCGGCCGTCAACGAGACCTTCGTCCGCCTGTACGAGGCCGGGCTGATCTATCGCGGCACCCGGATGGTCAACTGGTCGCCCCAGCTGCGCACCGCCCTGGCCAACGATGAGGTCGAGATGCGCGAGGTCGACGGGCGGATGTGGCGCCTGCGCTACCCCCTGGTCGACGGCGAGGGCCATATCACGGTCGAGACCACCCGGCCCGAGACCTTCTTCGGCGACACCGCCGTGGCCGTCCATCCTGAAGACCCCCGCTATCAGGACCTGATCGGCCGCCGGGTGCGCCTGCCGATCGTCGGCCGCGAGATCCCGATCATCGCCGACCCCTATGCCAATCCCGAGAAGGGCAGCGGGGCGGTCAAGATCACCCCGGCCCATGATCCCAACGACTACGAGGTCGGCCTGCGCCATGATCTGCCGCTGGTGCGCTGCATCGGCTTCGACGGCCACATGACCGCGGAGGCCGCCCATTTCGCCGGCAGCGAGCGCTTCGCCTGTCGGGCCCGGCTGCTGGAGGAGCTTGAGGCCAGCGGCGTGCTGGTCGGCAGCACCGCCATCACCCACACCGTCGGCCACTGCTACCGCTCGCATGTGCCGGTCGAACCGATGGTCACCGAGCAATGGTTCGTGCGCATGCGGCCCCTGGCCGAGCGGGCCCTGGCCGAGACCAAGGCCGGGCGGGTCAGCTTCTTCCCCGGCCGCTGGACCAAGGTCTACGGCCGCTGGCTGGAGGAGGTCCAGGACTGGTGCATCTCGCGCCAGATCTGGTGGGGCCATCGCATCCCGGCCTGGACCTGCCAGGCCTGCGGCGAGCTGATCGTGGCCCGCAGCGCCCCGACCGCCTGCCTCCGCTGCCAATCCCATGACCTGGTTCAGGATGACGATGTCCTCGACACCTGGTTCAGCTCGGCCCTGTGGCCCTTCTCGACCCTGGGCTGGCCCGAGCAGACCCCGGAACTGGCCCGCTACTACCCCACCTCGACCCTGGTCACCGATCGCGGCATCATCTACTTCTGGGTGGCGCGGATGGTGATGATGGGGCTGTTCAACCTCGACCAGCGGCCCTTCGATGACGTCTACATCCACGGCACCGTGCTGGATGAGCGCGGCACCAAGATGAGCAAGTCGCTGGGCAACGGCATCGACCCCCTGATCATGATCCGGGGCGGCAGCCAGGACTACCTCGGCACCTGCTACCAATGCCCTGGTTACGGCGCCGATGCGGTCCGCTCGACCCTGCTCGACATGACCACCGAGGGCCAGGATCTCAAGCTCGCCCCCAGCCGCTTCGAGGCCGGTCGCAACTTCGCCAACAAGATCTACAATGCCGGCCGTTTCCTGCTCATGAACCTGTCGGCCCGGCCGCGCTCCGGCCCGGTGGCGGCCGAGCAGCTGGTGGCCACCCGCCTCGACTTCGAGGAACGCTGGCTGCTGGACCGCCTGCAGAGCGCCATCGACGCCTGCCAGCAGGCCCTCACCCACTACCGCTTCAGCGACTACATGAACGCCGCCTATCGCTTCCTGCGCGACGACCTCTGCGACTGGTACCTGGAGTGGGCCAAGTGCCGCTACCGCAGCGATGACGCCGCCGCCATCGACGCCGCCGATCAGGTCCTGATCCACTGCTTCGACCAGGTCCTGCGCCTGCTGCACCCGGCCATGCCCTTCCTGACCGAACTGCTGTGGCAGCAGCTCCAGCCCCTGATCGGCGGCCAGGCCTGGGCCGCCGGGCACTTCCTGATGCTGACCCCCTGGCCCGAGGCCGACGACCGCCTGCGCCACAGCACAGCCGCCGCCCAGATGGCCCTGCACCAGCAGATCGTCTCGGCCATCCGCCAAGTCCGCAACGAGATCGGCCTCGGTGATGGGGTCCAGGTCCAGGCCGTGATCAGCATTCCGGCCGAGGCCCCCGAGGCCGCCGGTCTGGCCGAGGCCCTGCCCTTTGTCGAGGACCGGGCCCGGGCCCGGGTCCGCCTGGCTGATCCCGGACAGGCCCCCCGACCGGGCATCACCACCGTGGTCGGCTGCTGCACGGTCCAGGTCGAGATCGACGACCAGCCGGCCGAGATCATCAGCGCCTACAAGACCCGCCTGGCCAAGCAGTTGATGGCCCGGCAACAGGCTGCGGCCGGCAAGCGCGGGCGGCTGGCCAATCCCGGCTACTGCGCCAAGGCCCCGCCCGACAAGGTCCAGGAGACCCGCGATCTCCTGGCCCAGGACGAGGCCGAGATCGCCCAGTTGCAGGCGGTGCTCGATCAACTGGGGGGTGCGTGCTGACCCGGCCACCCCCTGCCTGGCCCCTGTGGCCCTCACCCGGCGATGGCCTGGTGTGGGCGGCCGGGGTGATCCTGCGCCAGCGTGAACACCACAGCTGGCTGCTGTTGCGCAGCCGCAAGCACGGCGAGTGGGGCTTTCCCAAGGGGCATCTTGAACCGGGCGAGAGCCTGATCCAGGGGGCCCTGCGGGAATGCGCCGAGGAATGCGGCATCGCCGTGCTGGCCCTGCACCAACCCCCGACACTGCTGCGCTACCCCCTGCCCGATGGCCGCTGCAAGTGCGTGGCCTACTTCGCCGCCACCACCGCCTGCCAGGCGGTGCAACTGAGCAGCGAACACGACCGCTTCCTGTGGGCCGAGGCGGCTACGGTCACCCGCCGCCTGGGCCATGCCAACCTGCGGCGCTTGTTCGCCGCCAGTCTGGATTCGGCGGCGGTGACGGCATGAGCATGCACCTGCTGTTCTACCTGCCAGACACCCAGGACCCGGTCGGCATCGAGGCCCTGGAGGATCTGGTTCGGGGCCTGCCAGGCTGCCGGATGCTGGCCGGCTGTGCCGGGTATCGGCCCTTCGAGTGGCAGGATACCGCGACCGGGGCCGCCTGTGCTGGTGACCTTGGCCAGCCGCCCCTAGAGGCCGACGCCGCCGACCAGGCGCGCAGCTATCCCGGCTGGCAGACCCTGCCTCTGAGCCTCGCCCTGCCCCTGGCCGCTCCCCACTGGTACTGCGTCGAGGCCCTGGATCTGGTAGCGGCCCTGCTGGCCGCCCTGCCCGGCAGTGCCGTTCTGGACTGCGAGAACACCGTGCGGGCCGATGACAGCGAAGGGCCGGGGCCACTCGACCGCCTGGCCCTGCTGGCCTCCTGGGAGGCCCAGCATCAGTGCCAGACCGCCAGCCGCAGCGATCTGCGCCGCCTTGAGCGCCATGCCAGCCTGGCCCTATGGCGCTACCGCCGCGAGCAGGCCGCAGCCCAGGCCGCCCATCCCGATCATCACTGGCCCCAGACCTGGGTGATGGCCCATGGCCAAGAGGCCTGCACCGCCTGTCTGTGGCCGGCCACGGCCGACCTGGTGGCCCTGCCGCCGGTCGAGCGGGTCATCATCGACCAGGGTCCCCAGCGGGGGGTCCTCAGCCGTGAGGACCTGCTGGCGCTGGCCGCCAACCGCCAGGAATTGCCGGCTGCCAGCCGATCCGTAGACGCTGCTGTCATCGCCCCACATATGAACGCCGTCGACCTGGAGCCGACGGCGTCATACCAGATGCTGGCAGATGGCGATTGGTCGGACTGATCAGCCGGCCTTGGCCTGAGCCTTGGCGGCAGCCTCGGCCCGGCGCATGCCACGAGTCTTGATGATGGTCATGATGGCCACCCGGGGCGGGGTCAGCAGCTTGACGCCGTCCGGCAGGACCACGCCATCGGCATAGATGGTGGTGCCGATGACCGCCTGCGACAGGTCGACGTCGAGATGATCGGGGATGGCCTTGGCCGGGCACAGGATCTCGACCCGGCGCAGCATGCTCTCCAACAGACCGCCGGCCTTGATGCCGGGACAATCCAAGGTCAGAGGATTGAGCGGCACCGCAACCCGCACCAGCTTGTCAGGCTCAACTGCCAGGCTGTCGATCTGCTGCAACACATCGCTGAGCGGATGACGCTGATAGCCCTTGATCAAGACCTCATGGCTCTGACCCTCGGCTTCCAGGACGATGACCTGGCCGACACGCTGGACCAGGGCCTCGGCATCCTTGGCGGCGATGGTGAGATGGATCGATTCAGCGCCACTGCGACAGATGGTGACGGGAACCTGACCGGCCGCCCGCATCGCGGTGGCGGCACTGGTGCCGAAGCTGCTCCGGGGGGTGGCGACAACGGTGGTACTCATGATGCTGTCCTCTATGTGCAGGCGACCGGATGGGCGCCATCTGGGGCGAACGCGGTGTGCGAAGATCACACGAACAGGGCGCTCACCGATTGGTTGGAATGGATACGATCGATGGCCTTGCCCAGGATGCCGGCCACCGACAAGACGGTGATCGGCATGCTGCTGAACTCCTCGCGCAGCGGCACGGTATCGGTGATGACCAGTTCGTCGAGACCGATCTGCGACAAACGGGCGTGGGCTTCTCCACAGAGCACGGCATGACTACACAAGGGCACCACCCGCCGAGCCCCACGACTGCGGGCGGTGGCGATGGCATTGGTCATGCTGCCGGCAGTGGTGATCATGTCATCGACGATGATCACATCGCTGTCCTCGACCGAGCCGATGACGTTGGCGACCTCGGTCTGGCTGTCGCCCAGACGACGCTTGGCGATGATGGCCAGACCGGCACCCAGACGACGGGCCAAGGTGTCGGCGATCTTGATCGATCCGGTGTCAGGGCTCAGGACCACCGGCTGGTGCAAGTCAATGCTGCGCAGGTAGTCAAGCTGTACCGGCAGGGCCATCAGATGATCGACCGGGATGTCGAAGAAGCCCTGGATCTGCATGGCGTGCAGATCGATGGTCACCACCCGGTGGATGCCGCTGGTAACCAGCAGGTTGGCCACCAGCTTGGCGGTGATCGGCACCCGACCGGCATGCTTGCGGTCCTGGCGGGCGTAGCCGAAGTAGGGGATGACGGCGGTGATGCGCTGGGCCGAGGCCCGACGCAGGGCATCAGCGATGACCAGCAGTTCGATCAGGGCATCGTTACCGAGGGTCGGCTGGATCACGAAGACATCTGAGCCACGCACGTCCTCATGGATCTCAATCTTGACCTCGCCATCAGGAAACTGGCCACAGGTCATCTCCCCCAGACGCATGTCCAGGGACTGGACGATGGCCTGAGCCAGGGGCCGGTTGGCGTTGCCGGAGAAGATCTGCATCGGATCCATGGGGGCGACAACGCTACGATCGATCCGCAAATTGCAAGCAGCACTCCGTGGTCTTCAACCGAAATCCGCTTACTGTAATTCAGCCTGTCAGGAGTCTGTAAGGGATAGCGACTGAGCATGGCGCGAAGCATTGGCTCAGACAGCTACGTTGTCGACCTCCTCCCTCTCATCAGTTCCATGGACCCTACCCGGAGTACCGGGCCTTGGCCCGCGTACATTAGCGGGCGCAGACTCTTGAGGCGGATATAGGCCGGGGCGGCGGCACCAGCGTTGCCTCTCGCTTGCGTGCGCCAATACACCCCGCTGGCGCTCATCATCGCCATGAAAGGTCGTGAGTCGCGGGATCCACAGGCCGTGTGACGGGTGTCATGCCGACGTCCGGGCTGGCATTTGGCGAAAGCATGGCATCCGCGCGTCTGCACGCGGGCCAAGGCCCGGTGCTCCGTGGTGGCTTTGTGATGGGCGGTGGGGTTTGGCAAGTTCGGGGCCAGACAGGCCGGGCCATGCAACGTGTCAGACTATTGCTTACGGGCTCCTGGATCTCTGGTGCCAATCTATGACCTCAGCCGCCGCTGCATGCGCAGCGCGGCGCTGTGGTCGTGGTAGTAGTCATCATGGCTGCCGAAGCTGGTATAGCCCAGACTGCGATAGAGGGCGATGGCCGCCTGATTGCCGACATGGACCTCTAGCCGCATCTCCTCGGCCCCTCGGGCGAGGGCCTCCTGCTGCGCTGCGGCAAGCAGCTGCCGGGCCAGGGACCGGCCTCGGGCCCGGGGATGGACGGCCAGGGAATAGATCCGCGCCAAACGCCAGCTGCCGGCCCTGATCACCAGGATGTCGGCACAGATGCCCTGGTCGTCCTCAACCACCAGGAAGATCCGCTCGCGGCGCTTGATCCAGGCCCGCATCGCCCGTCGACCGAGACGGTCGCCACTGAAACAGGCCTCCTCCAGGGCCAGCAGGGCCGACAGGTCAGCCAGCTGCACCTCGCGCAACGACGTACCATGCCGAGCATCGCCACCAGACGGGGACCGGGTCGTCATCATCAGAGGTCGGCAGCGTGCCGGATCTCGGTCAGATCGTAGGCTGGCTCCTCATAGGGATGAGCGGCCAGCAAAGCAGCACAGACCGCCGCCGCCCGCTCATGGGGCACCAGCATCTCAATGCGCTGTTCAGCGACCCGCTCCAGGCCACCCACTGCCCCGATGGCCGGATGACTGCCGGGCAAGGGCTCAAACTGTCCTTGGCCCTCACAGGTGAAGGCACAGCGCCGATAGGCCCCCTGGACACCAGCCCCGGCGGCGAACAGGGCCTCCTTGACGGCCTCAGCCGCCTCGCTCGGCACATAGACACAGAGCTTGTAGGTCGCCATGGACCAATCCTCCTGGGCCGTGATCATGATACGACCCGCACCACAGGCGACAAGAGCAGCCGCAGGCAACAGCACGCGACTTGCCTTCACCCCTCCCCGGTGATGTAGTGATGACCCAGGAGCCGCCATGATCGATGTCCACCGCAACCACCCTGTGCACCTTGTCCTGTTCCTCCTGGCGCTCTTGGCCGGCTGCAGCGACGGCCGCGTCGGGTTCATCATCGATGCCGACGGCTCCATGCAGCGCCAGACTCCCCAGACCATCCGCGATGCCGATCAGCGCCGTCTGGCCAAGACCCTGGCTGGGCAATGGCCAGACGCTCAGGGTCTGACGGTCGATCTGGGCCACGATCCGGTCGCCACGATCACCGACGATGACCTGCGCACCTGGCGCTATCCGGCCCTGACGGTGACCATCACTCTCCCGGCTCCGCTGCCCCAGGCCGATCAAGAGCGCATGAAGACCCTTGCCCGACGGCAACTGCGCAGCCTCCATCGCCAGCGTCGAGGGGCCATCTCCATCACCACCACGGTGGCGGCCGAACAAGCTGCCGACCCTCCGGCGCAGCTGGAACCAGGGCCAACCACAGTCTGGCGCTACACCGTCAACAAGGGTGACACCCTGGCCCTGATCGCCGCCGCCTTCTATGGCGACGCCGGCCACTGGCGTCTGCTCTTGGACGCCAATCCCGACCTTGATCCCAGAACCATGGAGCCGGGCATGGTGATCGTCATCCCGCCATTGCCGGACGATCCTGCCCCGTAAGGTATTATCATACATCTGATCCAGCGACGATGAGCGCAAGCGGGGTACGGCTATAATGCCGCCGCCCCGGCCCATACCCACCTCAAGGGTCTTCGCCCGCCAAGACACGCGGGCCACGGCCCGGTGCTCCGAATATAGAGGCGGCTACCAGCATGGCTTTGTGGGGAGGATCACGTAGGGCCCCTCTGCGTCATCGCTTGCTCCTCATGTACTCCCAGGCAATGGCTACCAAGCACATCACCGTCGATCTCCTCCCACGCCCTTGTCCCGAGTTGTAGACGGCTTATTGTCATGAGTGCCGCAGCGTGATTCCCTCATACGCCGGATGAGTGGATCAATCTCCGGCAACAGGGTCGCACAGGACCAGGAAGGGCCATGACCATGGAGCAGCAGCCTGACAACCTGAGTGAGAGCAATATCGGCTCGACCACCCGTCTGCTGCGCATCATAAACGATCCGGCGGCTCAACAGCGCATGCACGATCTCGAAATCGACATCGATATGGAACTGGAGGACCTGCTGGAGGTGGAAGGCGCCTTCCGCGATCTGCTCCTGGCCCTATCGACATCCCGTCCTGAACTGGACGGCCGCAGCCTCAAGGAACTGCTTGATCCGGAACTGGTCGAACGGGCCTCCTGCGCCCTGGATGACATCCTCAATGTCTGGGCCGCCCGCATCAAGGACGCGTTGCAGAAGGAATTCTGAAGCGTGATCGCCACGACTGCGACCGGCCTCACCCCACGACGATGCGATGATGGCCGCACAGATCCGACGGTATCGGGCCGTCGTGAGGGTTGCCGTCGATGGTCAGGCGCGGGGCGCTGGCGGCAGGGCTGATGCTGAGGTCGAGGATGGCCTGACGATAGTGCAGATGCTCAAGGCGGATGGTGGTGAGGCCGGAGGGCAGCCAGGGCTGCAGATGCAGGCCGTCGGCCGCCCAACGCAGGCCGCACAGGCCGGTCAGGGTCAGGCGGATGAAGCCGGTGGCGCACCAGGTCTGCCGGCCCCAGGGCGCAAAGGGGGCCATGCGGATGGCCCCGGCGGCATCACGGCCGGATTCCTGGATGCCGCCGTAGGGCTGGCCGGTCTCGGGATGGTAGATCTCACTGAAGTGACCGTTCTCGGCCGCCCGGCAGGCCATGGCCTGGTATTCGTCCCAGAATATCTGAGGCTGCCCGGCCTGCAGGGCGGCATCGGCCCAGAAGGCGTTGACATGCGGCCAGACCGTGCTGTGACGGCCGAACTGGCCGGGGTCGGCGGCCGGATACCGTTCATAGCCCGGCCACAGGCTGGGCATGCAGCCCAACGGACAGGTGACAGCGCTGGCGAACAGGCGCTGCTGGCGGTCGGCATCGGCCACCTGGAACAGGGATGCGAAGGCCAGACCCAGACCCTCCTGACGCTCGCAGCCGCCCCAGCGGTCGACCAGATAGCGGTAGCTGCCCCGGTCATCATCCCAGAAGTGGCGGTTGATGGCCTCACGCAGGGCGGCGGCCCGCTCGGCCCAGGCCGGATCGGGAGCTTGACCAGCCGCCGTGGCCATGGCGGCAAGGTCGGCGTAGGCCCGCAGATACAGGCAGTTGGTCGACA
>SLQH01000246.1 GCA_007131555.1 Planctomycetota bacterium
TGATCTGGGACCCACCGATCCCCATCTGCGGCGTTATCGCGATGCCCAAAACTTCACCACCAAGAAAAAATGCTGGCTGACCTTCCTGCTGCTGTTGATCGGCACCCTGGTGATCTGTGCGGTACTGGTCGTGGTATTGATGATGTTCGTGCCAACGGTCAACAGTGCCATGCGCCGTGCCCTCCCGCCCTGGCTCTATGACATGGTGCCGCAACGCGGTGGCACCACCACGCCTGCGGTCACGCCCAGCGAACCGGCTCCCATCGAAGACAGTGCCGATCAGGCCATGGACGCTGCCGATGAGGAGGCCACTGATGACTGACATGTCGGAAAACATGGCCCTGCGCTATCGTCGTCTGGCCTTCTATGCCGAGGACATCGACCGCTTCAATGAAGTCTTGCTGGCCTTTGTCAAGAAGGCCGACGCCCGCTGCGTGCTGCTGATCGACAAGGATGGACATCTGGTGGCCCGGCAGGGCTTCTTCGACTCCATCGACTCGGCAAGTCTGTCGGCCCTGGTCGCCGGCTCCTTCGCCAGCACCCGCGAGGTAGCCAAGCAACTGGGCGAACCAGAGTTCCAGGTCCTGTTCCATCAAGGCGCCAGCAACAGCATCTTCATCACCCTGGTCGGCGATCGGACCCTCCAAGTGGCGGTGTTTGACGGCAGCACCAAGCCTGGACTGATCCAGGTCCTGGGCCGTGAACTGGCCGGCAAGGTGGTCGCCATCCTGGATGAGATCGCCCAACGACCGGTCCAGGAAGACAAGGGCCCACAACTGGACGAGGGCTTCTCCGACCAGATGAAGAATCAGATCGATGATCTCTTTGGCGGACTCTAGGAGCACACATGGCCTTCCAGGGATCGCTCGAATCGGTCAACCTCGCCGACATTCTCCAGACCCTGGCGATGAACCGACAGACCGGCACCTTGTCCATCACCCGTGATGGGCAGCACAGCCGTCATATCTGGTTCGAAAATGGCGATATCGCCATCGTTGACGCAGCCTCCAACGATGGCGGCCCCCTCCTGCTGGAGGTCATGGTCAGCAAAGGCGTTCTGAACCAGGCCCAGGCCGAGGAGTTGCGCAAGCGCCTCTACAGCTCTCGCCAGGACCTGCGTGAACTGCTGATGGCTTCCAACCTCGTCCCGCTGCCAGAACTGGACGAGGTCTGCGCCTGGTGTATCGAAGAAGCCGTTTGCGATCTCTTCGAATGGGAGACTGGATCCTTCGTCTTCACTGATGGCGAACCCGCCGACGCCCTGCGCGTGCCCGAGATCGTCGTCAGTGGATCGGTACGCCTGCCCACCACCTCGGTAGTGATGGAGGCCACCCGACGCAAGGACGAATGGGGTTGCATCTGGCAGATCATCAGTTCGCCGGACGAGCTGTACATGGTCGACAATGATGGGCGCAGCCGGCTGCGCGGGCTGGAGCCGGATCCAGAGGAGCTCAAGGTCCTGCGCTATCTTGATGGTCGCCACACCATTGATGCCATCGCCCGCATGGTCGGAGTATCCCGCTTCGATGCCTTTGCCATCGTCGCCCGACTGGTCGAAAACGACATTGCCCGACCACGCTCTCCCCAGGACATCGTCGCCGATGCCCTGGCCCTACGCGATGACGGCCATGTCGACAAGGCGCGGGCCCTGCTCCAGAACGCCGCCAACCGTCTCAAGGTGCCTGAAGTCATACGCCCCCTGGCAGAGATCTGCATGGAACAGCGCGATGTCCCCGAGGCGGTCGCCCTGTACCTGGATCTGATTCAACAGGCCCAGGACGATGGCGATCTGCCTCAGGCCCTGGCTGATCTTGACATCGTCACCGAAATCAACCCCCAGGATCCAGACCTCCAACTGGAACGCGCCGACGTATTGCTGGAGTTGGACCGTATCAGCGAAGCCGTGAAGGGCTTCCTGGTGGGAGCAGAAAGCTATCTCAACTCTCGTGAGATCAAACTCGCGGTCGATGCCTGTCACAGGGCCAAGGACCTGGAACCGGCCAACCCCGAACCGCACCGTCTCCTCGCCAAGGCCTATCTGCTCGACAACCAGGGCGAGAACGCGGTCATCGAATACAAGTCCCTCTGGCATACCCTGCTGTCCTCCATGCGACCGCGCCGGGCCCTGGAGGAGCTGGAACGCATTCTGCGCCAAGACTGCAAGTTTCCCAAGGTCAGCGATCAGGTCCTCGGCCATGCCCGTGGTTCCGAGGCCGTCAAGACCGGCTCCGCTCTGCGCCTGCTGATCTATCTGATCATCCTGATGGTGCTGGGTGGCGCTGGCTACTACGGGTATTCCTACTGGCAGGATGAGATCCTGGTCCGCGATGAAGACCAGAAGCTGGAAGCTTTTGAGACACGCCTGCGACGGGATCGTGCCGACCCCGCAGCACTACAGGTCCTGCGGGCAGAGATCGAGGAACGCAACCTGACCCGGGTCCCCTCGGAATTACGCGAGCGCTATGGCGCAGTGCATGAAGAAGTCGTCTCCACCCTCGAAGATCACGCTGAAACCGAACGTCTCCAGATCGTCGCTCGCATATCCGATGCCCAATCAAGCGCAGTACTGGACGAAATTGACCAGCGCATCGAAGCCTTTACTCAACGTTTCCAGCGCACCGCAGCAGTCGGCAAGATCGAAGAGATACGCCGCATGGCCCACGAACGACGCATGGACATGGAGATTGCTCCTCTTGAGCGCCAGATCCGTGAACGTTGGGAAAGCTATGACTGGGATCAGGCCCTCGCCCAGTTGCGGCAACTGGCCAGTCGCGATGACCTGCCCAGCGACATCCGGGGCCGCCTTGAAGACCTGGCTGACGAATGGCATCGCCGACTCCACAGCAGCAACTGGTTGCGGCTGCAAGGTCAGGAACTGGAACGCGCCCGCTTCCACGATCGGGCCATGACCGTCTACCGTCGGGCCATGGACACCGACGATGGCGATGCCACCTCTCGAGAACGGGCCCGCGAGGCCTTCATCCGCCTTGAACAGCAGATCATCAGCGACAAGCGGGATGAAGTCCTACGGGCCATTGATGGGGGAGACCGGGATCGCATCTTTGAGCGCTTCGATGAACTGCAGGCCCTGGCCAATCAGGCCCTGAGCCGAGAGGCACGGGCCATGCCAACATCCATTGCCCTCCCTTTCACCCTGCACATCGACCATCATCATACGGTGCTTGAAATCCGCCGCGCCGATGATGACGAACGCTTACAGGTCACCGCGCCGGAGGACAGCAGTGGCCGCTGGTCCACAACCGTGACCTATGGATACGAGGATGAAGTGATCGTCACCGCCAGCAGGCGCGGCTTCGATCCGCAACGCCTGCTCATCCGCGCCCATGATCGGCGCATTGAGGCCCCCCTCGTACTGCGTCGCGGTCCGACCTGGCAGGCCGATCTGGGCGGCGCCGCCATCACCACCCCCATAGCCTTCCAGAACATGATTCTGACCGGCACCGACCGCAACCAGTTGGTGTTCGTCTCCGCCGAGGATGGCACCACCAAGTCCTTGTCATTCCCGCATCAGGTCAGCCAATTCACCAGTGATCCGTTCATCTATCGCGGCATCGCCTATCTGACCCTGGCCGGTCAGGTCCACGCCGTCGATCTCCGCAGTTCGCGCCCGCTGTGGAACTTTCCTGGTCGCAGTGATGACATCGGCGCCCCTGCCTTGGGTCGCCGCGGCGTATGGGTCCAGGAACATCCCCAGAAAATCGATGAACTGCTGGTCTTCACCGGTAGTGAGATCGACGGCGGCATCGGTGGCGGACAGATGGTCACCCTTGGCGTACGCCAACAACAGACTTACCGATACATGGACAGCCCCTTGCCACGAACCATCAGTGGACCACCGGTTTCGATTGACAACGTGCTCTACATCCCGATCGGCAACGCGGTGATGGCCGCCCAGACCGACTCAATCGGCATCAACAGGCCCTTGACGGTCCATTACACCCATGATATCGCCGGCGAAGCGCTTGCCGGAGCCCGGGCCGTACATATGGGTCAGCGCAAGGCCATACTCATCACTGACGCCAACGGCCTGGTCATCGCCCTTGATGCCAATCCCCATACCGCCGCCAGTGAACGGGTCCTGGTCACCTGGCTCCTTGAAGAAGGCGCCGACGCCCGCTTCGCTCCCAGCTATGACCAGGAACGTCAACAAGCCTATGTCTCCTTGGCCGAACGTGGCCGGGTCATCGCCCTTGATCTGTCCGATGACAGCGGCCGGGTGGCCTGGCGCTTCCCGGGGCAAAGCCGTATGGGCAGACTGCTCGGCGCCCCGGTCATGGGCCGCAACGGGCTCTACATCGCCGACGATGCCGGTCATCTCTATTGCATCGATCCCACAAGCGGAGAACCACGTTGGCAGGTCGACATCGGCAACCGCACCACAGCCGGCCTCCTGGCCCACGATGGCCGCATCTACATCCCCTCGCGCAACAATCTGCTGTGCTTCGATGAGGGCGACAGCGAGTAGGACGCGACCTGAGCGGATGTCATCACGCCTGCGCCAAGGCCACTGGCGAACGGCCCATTCCCCAGACCATCCCTAACCCATGCACTGGACCACTCTCGGACTCTGCTCGGCCTTGGCCTTGGGACTCTACGATGTCGCCAAGAAACACGCCCTGCGCGACAATGCCGTGCTGCCGGTATTGCTGGGAACCGTGATCTGTGGAGCTCTGGCGGCCTCCATACCAGCCGTACTGGCACATTGCTGGCCAGGCCTGGTAGCAGGCTCATGGCTTGAGTATCCACCGCTGCCACCAGGAGCGGTATGGCATGCCCTGGCCAAGGCGATTCTGGTGGCCTCATCATGGATCTGCGCCTACTTCGCCCTCAAGCATCTACCGATCAGCATGGCGGCTCCGATCCGGGCCGCCGGACCTCTGCTGGTCATCCTGGGGGCCACCCTCCTGTTTGCCGAGGTGCCACGACCGCTGCAGGGGCTGGGCATCGCGGTACTGATCGGCGGCTACGGCATCTTCAACCGCCTCGGCCGACATGACGGCATCACCATGATGCGGTCAGGATGGATCTGGCTGATGATCCTGGCCACCGCTTTGGGATCACTGAGCTCCCTGTATGACCGCTGGCTGATCGGCGACCATGGTTGTCATCCCATCAGCCTCCAGATCGCCTTCGCTTGGTGGCTGGTGCCGGTACTGGGATTGGTGGTCGCCGTTGTGTGGTGGCCCGGCCGCCGGCACCACACCCTACCACAATGGCGGTGGAGCATCGCCGCTGTTGGCCTGCTGTTGATTGCTGCTGATCTGGTCTACTTCCACGCCGTTGCCGACGAGGCCGCCCTGATCGGCGTCCTCTCGGCCCTGCGCCGTTCCAGTGTTGCGGTCAGCTTGGCGGTCGGCGGCCTGGTCTTCCGCGAACAACGCACCGGAACCAAATTCCTGGCCTTGATGGCGGTCCTTGCCGGGGTAACCCTGATCATCATCGGCTGAACCGTTACCCTGTGCTTGTCGGTACCGTGACCAAGTCTAGAGTCGTCCTTGAAAGGATGAACCGCATGACCATCGACACAGCCCTGATCCTCCGCCTGCTTCCCTTGCTGCTGACATGCCTCATCGCCAATGGCGAGGACATCACCGGTCTGCAGGCCGATCCCCGTGATTCTTTGTTCAAGATATTTACCGTCAGCACCCGTCCCGACTACCAACAGCCCTGGACCACCCAACGTCCACGCCAGGGAACCGGATCCGGAGCATTGCTCGACAATGGCCTGATCATCACCAATGCCCACGTGGTCGCCGATGCGACCTTCATCATGGTACGACGCCATGGCCACCCAGCCCGCCATCGGGTCCATCTGGCGGCTGTCGACCATGGCGCTGATCTGGCCTTGCTGCGTCCTGAAGACCCGGCCATCCTCACCGACATGGTCGCATTACAACTGGGTTCACTGCCGGCTACCGATTCCGAAGTGGCGGTTCTCGGCTTTCCCACCGGCGGCGACAGTTTGTCGACAACCCGTGGTGTCCTGTCTCGGGTTGAACATCGCCGCTATGCCCACTCCGGTTTCTGGCTGCTGGCCGCCCAGATAGATGCCGCCATCAATCCCGGCAACAGCGGCGGCCCGGTACTGCATGATGGTCATGTGGTAGGGGTGGTCATGCAAGGCATCGGCAGCGCAGACAACATCGGCTACATGGTTCCTGAACCCGTCATCCGGCGCTTTCTCGCTGACCTGGCAGCCAATGACACGGTGACCGGATGGCCAACGCTGGACCTGAACACCCAGAAGCTGGAGAGCCCCGCACTGCGACAATACATGGGCCTGACCGATGATCAGAGCGGACTACGCGTCATGCGTCTGCACCCTAACTCAGTGGCCTACGACTTGATCAAGGAGAACGATGTCATCCTGGCTGTCGATGGCACCGACATAGCCGATGACGAAACCATTGAACTGCGCTCTGGTGAACGCACCCACTGGGCCTGGGCAATACAGCGACATCTGGTCGGCAGCACCATCACCATCGATCTGTTGCGGGAGGGCATCGAACAACAGGTGTCGATACCCCTGACCCGCCGCTATGAAGACAACCAGATGGTCCCCCTCAACCGCTTTGATGTCAGTCCCGACTTCTTCATGTTTGGCGGTCTGGTATTCACGCCTCTGACGCGTGATTACCTGGCCAGTTTTGGCCGCGAATGGTGGTTGCGAGCCCCGCGACGGATGCTGGCACATCTTGATGGCATACCCGATGCTGAAGACCTCCGCGATGAAATCGTGGTACTGATGCGGGTCCTCCCCCACCAGGTCAATCTGGGCTGGCACGGCACCAGCAATCTGGTGATCGATACCGTCAACGGAACCACTGTGCAATCGCTACGCCACATGGTCGACCTCATAGAGAACGGCAGCGATCCCTTCGTGATCCTGGGAATCGGGTCAGGCGGCATCATGGCCATCGACCGGGCCGAGGCCCGCGCCGCCATGGCAGACATCAGCAGCACCTACCGACTGCCCACAGACCGTTCTTCAGGGCTGTAACCGCGACCATGCTCAGTATTCGGATGAATCCTTGGCTGCTACTCGCCCCAGCCCTGCTCGCGCTTTTCTATGCGGATGATCCGCTGGACCACCACATTGTTGGGAATGGCGAAACGATCTCCGTCGTCATTTTCCAACATCATGTGCCACATGGTCACGTCGACGATCCGGCCATGACAATCGGGCAGATCGGCCACTGTTACCCGGTCACCGATGCGATAGGGATAACGGAAGAAGATCAGGACACCGGCGGTGATGTTGCTGAGTATCGACCATACAGCGAAGAAGGCGATGCCGATCAGGGTAAAGACGCCCGTCGAAAAGATCAACAGACCTTCGAAGTCAATGCCCCACACTGTCGACAGGGCAAATATCATGATGAACAGCAGCAACAACGAACAGGTCTTGCGGACCGCAACGGGGCGACTGGCGACAAACCCACGCCGTTGCGCATAACGATGAATAACGTACTTCAACAGCAGTGACAATACGATGAAGGCTGCCAGGACAACCGTACTCAATATCAATTGGGTCAGCAGACGTGGATCCATGATGTCGTCCTCCCTTCTCATCCCTGAAGCCGTCACTGCTCAGAGATATCGCTTCTGAGCAGTCGTCTTCAATCTTCTTCGTCGTCGTCTTCTACCGGGTAGGCTGGGCCACGGTACAGATCATCCTCCGATGTCTCGTCCTCATCGCTGCGGGCTCCGTCATCCTCATCAGTTCCCTCGATCAGCGCATCATCAACATCATCGCCTTCTGGGACATCACTTTCGGACCCCATGTCATCAGTCAGGCGGCGGTCAAGCACGGCCGCACCAGGCCCGGTGACGATACCTTCTACGCCCTCGCTACTACGACGCCGCGCCAACAGGGCGGCCCCGGCCTGACTGCCGATATCTCCACGGGTTGCCGCCAGACCGGGCAGCGGCAACGGCGATGATATGATCGGTTGCCCAGCAGGGTCGACCTCGCTGGTCGCCGTGGGCGCATCAGCCTGACGACGCTGATTGAGACGATGAACCGCAAGATCAATGCGCACCGCCTCTTGTTCGGGCATCAACTCGGCCAAACGGCGCCGCAGCAGGTCCTGACAGCGGCGGTTGATACCGGTGATATCGCCATCATCCCACAGATTGAGCACCGCCTCGATGACCAGGGTCCGGCGGACGCGATCCTCATAGACCCGCATCTGCACCGAACGGACCGAGAACTCCTGCTCAACGGCTCTGGTCAGGGCCTCCTCAATAGCGATCAGGCTGACCGCCACAGTACCCAATTCAGTGGTGTAACTGATCTCACGGGCATAACGCCGCGCCATCAGCCAGCGCATGATCAGAGCCGCCGGCAACAGGGATATGGCTGCCCCAAGGGCGATGAACACCCAGCCTCCACCCGGCATGGCCCGGCGTTCAATGATCATCGCCAAGACATCGTCCACTTCCTCACCCAAGGCCCCCAGGAATATCAGGGCTATGCCGACAATGAGGACCAGCACTGCAGTGATCAGACGCAGCAGAGTATGCATGATATCCCCAGTATCATCGCCCCTGCTCCAGCGGCAAGCCCCCATGTCATCAGGCAGGCCATTCAGGCCTCCACATACCCTGCTGCCGTGTGTTCCTTCAGCCACGGCCGGACCAGGAACACCACTGCGGTCATCGGCACGGCCATCACCAGCGACGGCAACAGCAGATCCGGCCGATCAGGGAAGAAGACCATGGCGAAGACCATGCCCAGGCCGTTGTTCATGTAGACGGCGTTGCAGGTGAAGGCGATGGCCACCGGCGGTGCGGCCCAGCGGCGCATGATCCGGCCACAGACCAGGAAGAACAGGCTGGCGACAGACACGGCCCCCAAGGGCCACAGCAGGGTGCCAGGCCTGTCGATCCAGTGCCATCGGGTGCTGGCAGTGGCGATGGCCAGCAATACGGCATTGGCGACCAGGGCCACGGGCGTGAAGCGGGGCTGATGACGGGCGGTCCAGGCCGGCCACCAGCGCCGCACGGCCTGGGCGGCACTGAAGGGCAGGAACAACATCAGGGCCAGGAACAGGGTCTGGCGCAGCAGGGCCGACCAAGGTATCGGTTCGGCCACCGCCCCGGTCGACCAGGCGGCCACGGCCAACAACGGCGGCACTGTCAACGGAGCCACCAGACTGGTGGCCAGGATGACGACCAGGGCCAGGGCCACATCCCCCTCCTGGACATCGGTGAACACCGCCGAGGTGACCCCGGCCGGCATGGCCGCGACCAGCAGCA
>SLQH01000547.1 GCA_007131555.1 Planctomycetota bacterium
CCAGGGTATCGCCTTGACCACTGTACTGCAGCCCTGAAGGGGCGTCATGGGATAGCCCAGGGCAACGCCCTGGGTAGAGGATCAACACCATCACCGAGCCCTGAAGGGGCGAAATATCATGGTGTATGCTGAGTTGGAGATCGGTGTTTTTGGGATGTTGTCTTAACGCCATTGCCCCTATCCTCCAGCCGGATTGAGAATGACAGCCATTCCAGCTGGGTGTCCGGCCATTGCTCAGGAGCAGCCGCTCATCAGACTGCCGTCATGCTGCATGAACTGCTGGTGCCGGCTGAGGCTGCCGGGGAACGTCTGGATGTCTGGTTGGAGCGGCAGCTGGAAGGCTGTTCGCGGTCGTTGGTGGCGCGCTGCATCAAGGCTGGGCGTTGCACTATGCAGCCCGGTACGGTCAAGCCGGGTTGGCGTCTGCGCGGAGGGGAACGGATCGCCATCGAGGTGCCGGACATTCCGGACTTGGATGTTGTTGGCGAGACCATGCCCCTGTCCATCCTCTACGAGGACGAGGCCCTGCTGGTCCTCGACAAGCCACCGGGACTGGTGGTGCATCCGGCCATCGGTCATCCCCGTGGCACCCTGCTCAACGGCTTGGTGGCCTACGCTGGCGGGGCCTGGACGCCCTTGCAGATCCACCGCCTGGATGCCGATACCAGCGGAGTGATGGCGGTGGCCAAGCATCCCACTGCCCAGGCCGTCTGCCAGGACGCCTTTCGCCAGCGGCGGGTCGGCAAGGCTTACATCGCCATGGTCCAAGGTCGCCCTCGCAGCGATTACGACGAGCATGGTGGAGCCATCGGCCATAGCCGACGGGATTTCCGCAAGCGCTGTGTGGTGGCTGATGACGCACCTGGAGCCAAGCCCGCCTGTACCCGCTTCTGGGTCGTGGATCGACAGGCGGCCTATACCGTGGTGGTGGCCCGCCCGGTCACCGGACGGACCCATCAGATCCGGGTCCACTGTGCCGATCGGCACCATCCCTGTCTGGCCGATGGTCTTTATGGTCCCTCTGATCGCTGGCCGGTGGCGGTCGATCAGCCGGCCCGCCTGACCCGTCATGCCCTCCATGCCTGGTGGTTGGCCCTGCCCCATCCGCAGGGCGGTGTCCTGCTGGTGAGCCAGCCACCGCCTGCAGACATGGCAGCCCTGTTGACCGCTTGGCAGCCCGGCCCGCCGCGTTGTGCGATGTTCGATGCTGAGCAGGTGCCGGACGGTCCTCAGCCTTGGTTGCCGCCAGAATAGCGATCCGTGGACAGTCTGTCTGCTGACGCAGGTCTACGGAGGGCAGCTGTGCTGTCAGCGCAGGCTGTGGGCATTGATCTTGTGGCTGTTGTCGCTGCGGAAGTAGATGTTTCCGTAGGCAAAGGCCGGAAAGACAAGGCTGCTATAGCCATGGGTGACGTCCAGTGCGAAAAAACGTCGACTTGCTTCCATGTGCTGTGGGTCATGGTGGACAAAGGTGAATCCGCGACTGTCTTCGCTGGTGGCAGCGGTGGTGATGAGCCAGCCTCCATAATACGCGAGGAAGGGGTTGCCGGTAGATTCTGAGATGCTGCCAAAGGGAAGTTCCTTCAGGACCTCTCCGTTAGCAAGGTTGAAGCAGCGCAGCTTGCCATTGACGATCATATACCCTTTGTCGTCAATCAGGATGATGTTGCTGCGATCTGTCACGTCACCCCAGGTCCACAGTTCGTGGAGGCCATTGAGATCAATGCGATAGCCGGTGAGATGTTTGATCCTCCTGCCCTCAAGACGGGTGTTCATGACCAGATGGCTGTCGTTGACTCCCAGGTCGAAATTCCCTTCATGACCCAACGGGTTTTGCCAGATCTGGCGGCCATCCTTGATGTCGAGCAGGGAGATGCGAAAACGATTGGTGGCGATGATATAGGTCTGCCCCTGATGACGCCAGAGCAGCGGGGAGGAAGCCATGTCTCCGACTTCCGGGGCTTCCCAGATCACCTCGCCGGTGTGCACATTGAGTCCGAGGTAGCTATTGTAGATGTCATAATGGAATGCGCGTCGTTGATTTGGGAAGTCGATCCGATGCAGTCGTTGATCGTTCACGACTACTACCCCGTCTGCGGCGACGAGGCTTACCAGGAAGTCACGGTTGAAGCGCGGGGCGTTGCCTCCTGATTCGATTGCTGCTTGGCGATAGCCCATGTTCTGTTCATGGCGAGGTGTCAGATCATAGGTCCAGCGTATTGCGCCGGTTTCTGCATCCACCCCGAATACCTGGCCAGAGGTGCTCATGGCGATGACCATGCCATCATGGTATACAGGTGTCATGCCCGCGCCGCCCTTGTTGAAGAAGACAAAGTTGACTCCCTCCTCGGTCATTTCTGTCTGCCAGACAGTGGTGCCTGTCTGGGCGTCGATGGCGGTCAGGACATCTGTGGCGGATACCAGCCAGCGTTCGTGTCCATATACCAGATTGCCGCGCGGTGCCTGGGCCTGAGCCCGCAAGTCCTCCTGGCTCATCCCCAGGTCACGGGCACGGGTGAGATCATACACAGTCCCTGAGGGGCGATAATGCCAGTGAAAGATCTTTCCCGCAGCTGCGATTGGGCTGGCATAGCCGCCGGAGCCAGGCAGTTCCATGTTATTTCTGCCAATCCGGTTTCGCCCATCGCTTACCCGACCGGGAGGGATGTCTGCCGCGCTCACCCAGAGCCTGGTGCGCGGGGTGACCTGGGGATCGCGCAGTTGTGGTTCTCCTGCAACCGGTCCCCCTTGGCCATCGCGCAAAAACATCGGCCAGGCATCTTCTCCATCAAGCAATGCCAGACAGAAACAGAGTAGACCAAGGGTTCTTGTTGCCATAAGCATGGGATGTCTCCGTTCAAGGGTTCGTGCATGCAATGCTCTCTGGGCTTGTTCATGCGCAAGCGGCGCTGTAGAACGAATTGTTTCGGTCGCCCGTTACGAGTTGTTCAGAGTGATTCCGTTGTATTCTATGCACGCCCTGAAGGGTTGGTCGTGGTGGTTTTGTCAGCAAGATGTCCATTTGTCCATCATTCCTGTTGTAGTGGGGCGTTGGTCACGATTGCATAAGCGATCCGTGGAGCCGGTGTTCCACGAGCGGTGGTTGATTGGCGCGCACCGAAGGTGATGCTGTGCCTGCCGGGTTGGCTGAGTTCGGCATCGACACTGCGCCACTGCCATTGTCCCGCATTGGTGATGGGGATGACTTGGAAGGGCTGATCGTTGACCCGAAACCAGGCCGAGTCGTTGCTGCCGGAGTTGCCCCAGCACATATACCAGACCCGGTATCGACCAGACTGATCGCCGATGTCGAAATGAAAGGTGAACTGATAGGGTTCTGTCACGGTGCCACGCTGAATATTGTCCACGGCGACCAATGCGGTGGTGGTCTTGTCGCCGGGGATGTCGCCAAATTCCTGCATCTCCCATTGGTCACCCGCTTGCGCCAAGGCGGCGTAGAGCTCAACACGCAGGGGAAGGGCGTGGGAGGCGATGGCGACCATGGGTGAAGGCTCTGAGCGCAGGTGCGGGTTGGCGGCGATGATGCGGTAGTGGCGCGATTCGCCTGGTTGATGATCGCCGGCCTCAAAAGTGCTTGTGTCAGCATCGACCTGCCCGGCCTGCTGCCATGTCTTCCCGGCATCACGGGACGTTTCGATGTGATAGGCGACGACATGTTCGCCCCGGCTTGGTTGCCAGCGCAGGCGGACGGTATGCACATCCAGCGGGTCGGCTGTCAGGTTGGTTGCTGCTGGGGGCGAGGCATCACCCACGGCAAATGATTGCTGCACGGTCAGGGCGGGGATGAAGCGGTCGTTGCCGGGCTGATGGGCGGTGACGAAGACGATCCCTGTTTCCCCGCTCAGGTGCAGATGTCCCTCCACCAGGGTCGCCGGGCCGCTGTCGATGGTGTAGTCAACGGGTAGGCCGGAGCTGGCGGTTGCGGTCAGGGCGATGCGCGCCGGTTGAGCGGTGACGTTGGCGAGAGGATCAAACGTTATGGATTGCGGCAGTGGGATGGGGTGATCGTCAGTCGCAGCCCGTGATCCCAGGGTGATGAAACGTTGCAGTTGATAGGCCAGGTCCGATTGGAAGACGGTGTAGGGATGGCGCATCATGGTGGCGTAGGCTGTCCAGTCGGCGGGGACCTGGGCGTTCCAGATCAGCCCGGACTGGGCATCGTAGCTGCTGAGCACCGTGGTGAACAGTTGACCGGCCCGGCGGCGGTAGTCGGCGTTTGCGGTGCGTTCAGCGGCCAGCAGGTAGACGAAGGCCGTGCGCATCGTCGCCACGCTGGTGGTGCCGGGTGGTGAGCGGCTGAAGTCGGTATCGATGTAGGGGAGACGGTCCTCACCGACCTGCCATAGGTTGTTCTCGATGAATTCCAGTACCGTGCCCAGATGTTCGGGATCGAAATGTTCAGCATATTTCAGGAGGTAGAGGCTGTAGAAGGTCGGGCCGATCGCTTGCAGTCTGGATGACGGCGCCCGGCCACGCCAGAGGTAGTCACGGTCATTGTGGACCACACCCTGCTCGACGGCCTGACGCATCCAGGCGGCAGCCCGGCGTTCCACGTCCACAAACTCCCCGATGCCCGCTTGGCGCAACTGGCCAAGGAAATACAGCCAGTCTCCGCACTGGAGGGGGATGTTGTCCCAGGAACGATCATGACGGGAATTGCTGACGCCTGTCTGCCCGCTTTCAGAATCGACCCAGTTCCAGCTACCTTCAGGGGTCTGGGTCTGGCGCAGGGCCTCGGCGAGTTCGATGGCCCGTTCGCGCCAGAAGGGATCGTTGGTCGCTGCGTACAGGTCCAGGTAGGCCCGTCCCATCCAGAAATGCATCCAGAACATGCCCTTGTAGGTCGGCAGGAGGTTGAGGCGGCCGCTGCGCCGGCTGTAGAGATAGTGTCCTGCCCGTACCGCGGCCATCGTAGCCTGGGCCGAGATGAGCGGATCATCGCTGAGTCTGGCCAGCAGGAGCATGCTGATGACCCCGGAACCTCCGACCATCGGGGGGTTGTCGTACTGCTTGTTGCCGGTGTCAAAGGTGGACGTCAGGGCGTGGTCGCTGGCAAACAGGCTGCCGGCATAGGGGTTGTCGAACAGCCAGAGCAGGTGGTGGTGGAGTTCGGCCACGCCACGGTCGGCATTGGTGATCTCAGGTCGTTCCGGGATGAGATGGGCGGCGTGTCCCCAGTACCCGATCACGGCATTGCGGTGATTGGGCTCAACGCCTTCCCCCTCAAGGCGATATTCACCGAAGATGGTGTCGCCGATGATGTGGTAGTCGAGATGGTAGGTGACGCGGTGGCCGTTGTCAGTCAGGACCAGGGTCTGAAGCGAACCCGTGCGCCAGTCGCCCTCGGTCTGCTGCCAGGACATGCGATCGGTTGGCGTGAAGGAGAGCCGAGCGATCCGGCCGCCGGCAACGGCGACGTCGGTCACCACAGGCAATCCTCGACCGAAATCCGTGGAACTGGGTCGAGTGGATTCGAAACGGCCGGCGACCACCGCTCCGTCACGCAGTTGCAGGGCCAGGACACCGAGGATGTGCTGCGGTCGTCGGCAGAAGGTCGGGCGTCCAGGATAGGGCTGTCGCAGGTACACGGTCAGGTGGGTTGCGTGATCACGAGGAGGCAGGGGCAGGAGGGTGCCGATGATGCGTCCTTCCCGCAGCCCATTCTCGTCCTCCAGGCCGTAGTCGCCCGAGATCATCGCCTGATTGATCCGGGCGTTGATCGTGATGGTGCTGGATGCGACCTGGACCGGGCCAAAGAGGCGCCCTTCTGCCCAGCGGAAACCATCAGTCTTCACGACCTGGGGAGCCGTGGGGTGGTTCTGACTGCGGTATGGCTCGGTGATGACCGCAGCGATCAGGTCCTGGCCTTGGGCCTCGATGGTCAGGACCATCGGGGAGTTCCTGCCCCCGGCTCCCTGCAGATGCAGATGGAAGACCTGCCGCTCCCCGGCCTGCAGGGCGGTGGTCAGGATGAGGAGGCAGGAGACGAGCGCACAGCGGATGGGCGTCATGGTCAAGGTCCTTTCGTCGATCGCGGTGTGCGGTCCAGGGGTCGATGTCATGCCCGCTCGGATCCGGGCATCAGTCGTGCCCCAATGGTTATAGCGTGACGACATATCGGCTGTTGATGTGCATAATGAAGCGCGTTGTGCCAAATCGGACAAAAGATATGGTATCCAACATGTTGATCGGTACCGCCGCCTATGCGTCGACCGTCCTGGTCGCAGGTCGCAGACCGCAAGCCATCCACGGTGCCAGTCTGGGTACGCTCCAGGGTGAGGGGTATCCGACCTGGCGCTTCCTGGTCCTTGATGACGGCTGGTGCCGACTGCGTCTGGATGGTCATCAGGTCACCCTGCGTGCGCCACAGGTCCTGTTGTTGCGTCCTGGGGTGGCCTACGGGCAGTTGTCCTTCGGTCGGCATGCCGGTGGTGCCCAGTGCAGCTTCTCGGTTAGGGCCGGGCAGCACGGTGCCGCCACCTGGACCAAGGCCCTGCGCGAGGCCCACGTCACCGAGCCTGACGGTCTGGCCACCTGGGGGGTTGAGCCGCCGGAAATCATTCCGGCTGGACAACGGTCATCCATACGCGCCCGCCTGATCCGCTTGGCCGCCTGCTGGTGGCGGGATCAGGCCGCCCGCCTCCTGACCGAGACCTCCGAGCAGGTCTGTTGCATCGCCGAACTCTGCGGCTGGCGCAACCAATCAGCCTTTGGCCGGGCCTTCCGGCTGGCCTATGGCATGAGCCCCGGCCGCTGGCGTCGTCAGCATGGCGTCGCCGACCCGGATGCTGGTGGTTGAAGCCAAGGTTGCATCGCCTCTGGGCGTCTTCCTCCTGCCGGTGACCGGCCGACCGTCGTTTGAGCGGCTGTGACAGGTTGTGGGGCGTCATGGTCGTGACAGCATGGGTGTCAGTCCGAGGCCCTGGCCGTGGTTGGACGGGGCGGTGGACCTGGAGGTGATCTATGACCGGCATCTGGAAAGAGGGGCGTGTTGGTGCGGCGAGTCTGGTGTATCATGGTCTGGATGATGCCGCCCTGGCCCAGGTGATGGAGCATCATGCCGCGGTCGGCATCCGGGCCACGGTGCTGGGTCCGCAAGCGGAGGAGGTGCTGGCCCTGTTGCGGCACCGTGCCTGGGATGTCGCCATGGCTGAAGATGGCGATCATGGAGTGATCCAGGTCGATGAGACCATCAGACCGCTGACGGCGGCCCTGTATCATGTGACCACCAGTCCCGGCGAGATCGCTGGTCCGTTGGCGGGTCGACAGCGCGTGCTGCCCAGCCACCGCCTGCCGACCGGCCAGGAGGCGGCCCGGCAGGCGATCGAGGCGGTGGTGGAGCGTCAGGCCTGGGCCATTTGGCGGATCGATGCGGCAGTGCTGGCCGACCTGGGTCGGCCTGGTCATGCCGCAGTGCTGCGCTGGCTGGGTGACGAGCATGCTCGTATCTGGTGTGCTCCGATCCGTGACATCCATGCTTGGGGATGAGTCGTTTGACAACTGTTAGTGGGTGAATACAGGCGTCTGCAGCACCGACTGCGATTGACAGTGGGTTCCCCTGCGCATTCCTCAGGCCCCAGGAAGGCACGCATGACCAGACGTCCCAATGTCCTGTTCATCTTCTCCGACCAGCACCGGCCCCAGGCCATGGGCTGTGCTGGTGATCCCAATGTCGAGACTCCCAATCTGGATCGCCTAGCTGCCGAAGGACTGCGTTTCGACCGGGCCTACGCCAACACCCCGATCTGCAGCCCGTTCCGGGCCAGTCTCTATACTGGCCAGTACAGCCATGCCCATGGGGTCATCAGTCTGCATCGTCCCTTGTTGGTCCGGCCACAGTTGGCGGAAGTGTTGAGCGAGCATGGCTATCTGACCTCGCATGTTGGCAAGTGGCACCTTGCCGGCGGAGCCGCCCCGCAGCGCTTCGTCTCGCCCTTCTTCCGTCCCGGTTGGTGTCGTTGGCAGGGGTGGGAGAACTCCAACCGCTTCTTTACGACCGACTGGCATCGCGGTGAATGGCCGCATGATGTCGGGCAGTTCGACACGTTCCAGACTGATGCCCTGACGGATCTGACCCTGGAGTTCCTGCGTGAACAGGCTTGCCAACCGGAACAACCATGGTTCCATGTCCTCAGCGCAGAACCACCACATGACCCACATGTCGCTCCTGAGGAGGATATGGCGGCCTATCGGGAACGACCGATTATCTGGCGGGACAACGTTCCGACAGATCCTGATTGGCGGGCCCAGGTCGATGCCAGGGCCCGTGGATATTATGCCCAGATCACCAATCTGGACCGCAATGTCGGGCGGATCCTTGACGAACTGGCGCGTAACGGCCAGGATCGAACCACCCTCGTGTTCTATCTGTCCGACCACGGCGAACTGCTCGGCAGCCATGGCATGGTGAGCAAGAGTCGTCCAGAGGAGGAGTCGAGCCGCATCCCTCTGATCATGCGGGGTCCAGGTGTTGCAGGCGGCCGCGTCACGGAGTCCCTGATCAGTGCCGTCGATCTCATGCCGACCCTGCTGGGTCTGCTGGATCTGCCGATTCCAGCTCAGGTCCAGGGACTGGACCTGAGCGCGATGGTGTCTGGGACAGGTCCGCCGGCACGGACTGCGGTGCTCCTGCAGTTTGAGCAGCATTTCTGGCCGGCACAGCCGGAATGGCGGTATCGCGCCCTGATCACCCCGCGATGGGTCTATACCCACTTCGCCCAGACCGGCCCGACCCAGTTGTTCGATCTGCATAAGGATCCCCTGCAGATGCGCAACCTGGTCCATGAGTCCCGCCATCTGCCCCAGCGTCAGCAGATGCACGCCCTGCTGGAGCGTGAACTGACGGCTGTCGGCGATCCCTATTTCACCGTCGCGACATCTGGGCAGCAGTAGGGGTGGACCATTCAGTCCGCAATGGTGTCCAGTGCCTGCTCCCCTGGGAGCGGTGAGCCCTCCAGTGAGAGATCTATTTATAGATCAAAGCGTTTTCGCTCCCATGTGGGGCGCTGGTGTGAATGACAGGCTCTGCCCGATGTAGTGTAAGTGAGGGGGATAATCGGCTGGTCATACGGCACAGAAGGTACGGCTCCCGGGTTTCATGTAATGCGGCTAGGAGTCTGTAAGGGATAGCGACCGAGCATGGCCCAGACAGGCGACGTGCCTGTCGATCCCCTACAGAC
>SLQH01000206.1 GCA_007131555.1 Planctomycetota bacterium
ATCGCCGCCGCGACATCATCGGCCAGGACATCAGCCTGGCTGGGCCCCTGATCCACCGGATCAGCAGGAGCAATAGGAGCAACAGGAGCAACCTCTACCGGATCAGGCCCCGCAGTCGTTATGGGATCGGGGTCCGTCTCAACTGACGTCGGCCCGGCCACCGGGTCCACTCCCTGGGACGATGGTTCCTGGGGAGTCTCACCATCATGTGGTGCCGGCTGGGCAGCACTCTGATCTGGGCCGACATCCTGGGCATCGCTGGCTGGGTCAGCAGCCGGTGCCGTCTCGACCCAGGGCTTGAACCAGACCAATCCGCCACCAATGGCCGCCAGCAGTACCGCCACCAGGGCCACCATCAGGCCCTTGCCGCCAGCCCCACCAGCCGTAACCGGAGCTGGCGATGGAGCCGGTGCTGAAGCTGCGGAAGACGGCCCTGAGGGCACTGTCTGAGCCAGGGTCGGCGCTTCGGCAGAGCGTTGTGGACCAGCCACCGCAGTCGGGGCTGTGGCGCTGGCCGCGTTGCGGTCGGCTGATACCAGGGTGGCCATGGTACTGGGGGAAGCGGAGGCCTCGATGTGCCCAGCCACCAGTTCACCGGCCAGGGGCGGCACCAGCAGCCCCTCACCAGCCAGGGCATGGATGGCCCGGGCCAAGGTCCCAGCCGAATCAGGGCGCAGGGCCGGATCCTTGACCAGACATTGGTCAACCAACGAGGCGATCTGGGCCGGCACTGCAGGTGCCAGCTCTGCTAGCGGGGGCGGTGACACCTCCAGATGCATGCGCAACAAGGCCATCATGTTGTCGGCGACGAAGGGCGTCCGGCCGCAGAGCAGTTGATACCAGGTCACGCCCAGACTGTAGATGTCACCGGCTGTCCCCACCGGGTCGCCCCGGCAGGATTCCGGCGACATGTACAAGGGCGTGCCGAGCAGCGAACCCTCCATGGTCATGGCGGTGGAATCCACCGCTCGGGCCAGGCCGAAGTCGCAGAGTTTGGCCAGGCCCTTGGCGGTCATCATGACATTGGAGGGCTTGATGTCGCGATGGATCACCCCCTGCTCGGCAGCCGCCTCGAGGCCCTCGGCCATCTGGCGGATGACGCAGGTCGCTAGGCGCCAGTCAACCGCCGTACCGGCCACCGCCGCCAAGCTGGTCCCACCCTCAACCAACTCCATGACCAGCAGGTAGTGCTCATCCCCGGCTTCGTCGCTGAAGCGACCGAAGTCATGGACCATGACCACATGCTGGCTCTGAATACGGGCAATGCACTGGGCCTCGCGCTCAAAGCGGGCCACGGCATCGTGGTTGTCGAGCAGATGATCGGCGATGCGTTTGATCGCCACCGGTCGTCGCAACGAGACCTGATCGGCAAGATAGACCTCACCCATGGCCCCGCGCCCCAGGAGGCGTCGGATGTCGTAACCGCCGATTTTCGACCCTTCACCGAGCATATTATATGGGCTTACCGGTAACGACCGACCTGGACATCCTTCATGATCTCCTTGCGGTCAGCCCAGACCTGCTGCCGGGTCTCAACATTGGTCAGGCTCAGGTCGACGTAGTACATCTTGACCCGACGACGACCGGCCTGGTCATCCTGAATGGTGATACGACCATGGAGGATGAAATCGGTACCAGTCTCCTGGAACTGCTCCCGGCGGGTGTCATCGGAGGCATGGAGATCCTGATCAGCGAGAATCTCGCGGGTCAGTTCGGCCTCGGCCAGGGTCGCCACCACGGTGGCCTTACCGGAGTTGATGAAGGCATTGCGGATGGCGTTGAGAAAGGCGGTGGTATTGATGATGTCGCCACTGCTGATGACCTCGACCCGTGACAACTGGATCGCCGGAAGACGGTTGCTCTGTTCCTGGAAGCGGCGCAGCCAGGCCCCCTGGGTGCTGCTCTCGACCATCCAGTTGGCCACCCGCCGGTTGTCGCCGGCGTTCCAGTTGCCGGACAGGTCGATGTCGGTGCTGGGATCAACCCGACTGACCTGGGTACCGGTGGGGCCGCAGGCACCCAGCAGTACAACGACAGCAGTGATGGCGGTGATGGCGCGCAGCGCATGACAGGTCTGCATGATGTGTTCCTTTGTGGGGATCAAAAAGGTGAAAAAGACAGGCGTCGATGATTCAGCGATCCTGGAGGATATTGGACAGGACATGGCGCGGATGGTGTACCGGCACAACCACCAAGGCTCCGGGAGCCAGTTGGACACTTCCTGCTTCAATGATGGTGCCATCGGCCTCTTGGACTTGCAAGCGATAGCGACCAGCCGGCAGGTCCAGCAGGGCGGCATCAACCAGGCCGGGCAGGGTGGTCCAGCAGCGGGTATCAGCGATCTCGGTGACCCGGGCTGCCAGGCTGCCGACCAGACCGGTCAGGGCCGCCCCCCCGGCATCGCCCTGCCGGCGCTGTTCGCGGGCGATCAGTACCGTGGGCAGGTTCTTGGCCACAATCCGACCCAGGGCCCGGCCAAAGAGGCGGGCCTGACCATCCTTGAGGGTGGCGCGGGCATAGGCATCGACATCGCTGACCACCTCCATGGCCATCTCACCAGGGCTACCCTGTTCAGGAATGAAGCGCACCCGTGGTGGAGCCGCCGGTCGGGCCTGGGGAGCATGCACCGGCAGGGCCACGCCAAGGATGCTCAAACCGCCAGGGGCCAGGAGATCAGCCAGACCTTCAGGCACCGGAAAGCCGATCAGGGTATTTTTGACCCGAGCCCAGCCAGGGCCACTGGCCCACATGATGAAGCCACCGTAGCTGACTGCCTGGGGATTGCGGCGCCGGGTCTCGGCAGCATTGGCATTACTGACGGCGATCAGGTTGATGTCCAGGACATGCTTGCGGGCAGCCGTGCCGCGATGATTGATGACCAGAACGCTTCCATGGCCCTCAGGCAGGTCGCCGCGTTGCGGCCGACCGACCGCCTCGACAAAGCGGGCGTGGACCTCACGCTGATAGCGCTGGGTCACCCGATAACCGAGAGTGGTCAACAGATCGGGCCGTTGTGACACATGATAGCCGAACAAGGGATCGCCATGCAAACGGCGGCGCTGCTCACGATAGGCCTCAGCTGCTCGCAGGGCTTGCATGGCTGCCCCCTGCCATTCCAGATCAGAGGTCCGGGGCTTGGCAGCAATGGCGGCGGCGGCCATCAAGCGGACCCAGGGATCATCACGATAGCGATCACGACCGGCATGGTCGGCCACCCAGGTCAGCAACGATTCGCTGGCTCCTCGCAGGACATTGGCGGCATTCTCATACAGACCCAGGGTATCGAACTCAGGATCGACGGCCTGAGTCTGCAAGGCGTCACCATCACCTGGCGGCATCCATACCCCGGCCGACATCTGAGCCTGCTGCAGGAAGCCCAGGCCCCGCAGGTACTGGACAAAGACGTTCTCATGCGGCGCACCATCGTAGGGCAGCAGGGTCTCGTTGATGAGAGCACTGCCGATCTCACGCGACATGACCCTAGCCCGATGCTCCTCGGCCTGTTCAGCAGCCATGCGCAGGAAGCGTTCGGCCTCGACATAGCGCTGGCGGATGAAGGCCACGGTACCGCGCTCCATGGCCCATACGATACCGTGCTGGTCCTGGCGACGGCCATCACCGTGAGGATTGCTGTTGTAGAGGGCGTCCAGACCCTCTTGCGCTGCGGCAAAGTCACGCTCAGCGACATTGATCAGCACCTGGTCCTTGCGACGTTCGGTACTGCGCGGTCCGCAGGCGGCCAGCACCATGGCGATCACCACCCCGGACATCACAACTCGATGACACATCATGACTATTTCCCCACGTTCCCCGCGAACAACTGGCGTAAGCACTTCAGGAGCGTCGCCCCTACGGCCCTGATGCCACCCCCATCGGCAGCTATAAGACTGGCAACGATGGGCTCTGCCACGAGGGCTGTGGCGTCACCGACTGCACAATGGGCACAACGATCCAGTCCCTTCAGATCTCAGTAGTTGCCAATGAGCAAGCTGGAACAAGTGTAGCCCTGGTCATGACGATGCGCAAGCGACAAACCAGGGCCATCAGCGGATGATGCGGCGGCGAGGAGATGTCCGATGAGCCCCTGGCGAATCCCAGCCTGGTCGTCACAATGTTCCACGACAGACAGCCGTGCTTGCCACTATGCCCCACCACCAGGAGATCCTGCCATGTCCCGCCTGATCTGGACCCTGCTGATCGTCACCACGGTACTCAGCTCCACCGCCTGCGGCGGCCGGCGCCGCTACGGCGATCCTGATGGCCGACCGACAGCCTTTGATGTCACCCTGCATCGTGGTTTCGTGGCCGGCATGCACCGGCGCTCGCCGGTGGGCGTGGGGGCAGGGGTCTCGATCGGCCCCGGCGGTATGCGCTCGGGCCTGGGGCTGGGGCTGACCGCCCGCTCGACCTCGGTCACCCTATTGGCCGGTGATGACGTCGGCAGCGCCCGCTGCTTCCGTCAGCCCCTGCGCTGGGGCCGCAACCGCTTCACGGTGCCGATCCGCGACGGCCGGGATCTGGTCTTCACCGTCCAGGCTGATGGTGGTCGTCAGGGCTTCGAACGCATCGGCGCCCTGACCATCAGCGGCAGCCAGCCCCTGGTGATCATCGATCTGAATGATGACGGGGCCACCGTTCGTCTGGAGCCGGAAGGCGCCCAACCGTGAGTCTCGGCGCCCGCATCGTCATCATCGCCGCCGCCCTGGCCGCTGCCGCCCTGACCCTGGTGCTGTCCTACGATCTTCAGCACCGGCTCATGATCACCGTCCTGACCAATCGTCACGCAGCGGTGATGGAACGCCTGGAGGCCGTAGCCCAGCACCTGGAACGCAGCGACCGGGGCCTGTACGGATTGCGGACCTGGCGTGCCGAACTCCCGCCCCAGGCCGATCCCGACACCGTCCTTGATACCCTGGCGGCGGTGGATGAGGACTGGGCCGCCGATCTGCACAGCCTGTTGCATCCCCTAATCGCCCATCTGATGGACGACTCGGCCCTGGGTCCTGCCGAACGGACCCGCTTCATCCATGACTACCTGGAGAAGCTTGAGGATCAGTGGCAACGTAGCCTGGCCCACGATCTGCATGAACAGACTGCCACCATCCGCGCCGCCCTGACCAACATCACCGAGGACATCGAACGACGCCAGGCCAGCCTACGCCTGCTGCGGATCAGATCCCCTTGAGGAAACGCCGGTAGGCGGCGGCATAGGCGCCATTGGCGGCCAGCAGTTCGCGATGGGTGCCGCGTTCGATGATCTGGCCATCGCCCAGCATCAGGACCTGATCGGCATGGCGGATGGTCGACAGCCGATGGGCCACTACGAAGCTGGTACGACCCTGCAACAGGCGTTCCAGGGCCCGCTGGATGCGGGCCTCGGTGATGGTGTCGACAGCGCTGGTGGCCTCATCGAGGATGAGGATGCGGGGGTCGGCCAGCATGGCCCGGCAGAAGCAGACCAGTTGGCGCTGGCCCATGCTCAGGCTGGTCCCCCCCTCACCGACCTGGGTCAGCAGACCGTCCGGCAGGGTCTCCAACAGGTCCAGGCAATCCAAGCGCCGGGCCGCCTCCTGGACCTCGGCCAGGCTGGCCTGGGGCCGGGCGATGCGGATGTTGTCGAGCACCGTTCCGGTGAACAGGAAGTTGACCTGGAGGACAATGCCCATCTGGCGATGCAGGGCCGAGCCGGAGAGGTCCAGGATGTCATGGCCGTCGATGGTCAAGCGGCCGGCGGTGGGCAGATGGAACTTGGCGATCAGGTTGATGATGGTGCTCTTGCCCGAACCGGTGGCCCCGACCAGGGCGCAGCACTGGCCCGGTTCGACCAGCAGATCGACCGCATGCAGGACCGGTCGACCAGGGAGGTAGGCAAACGAGACCCCCTGCATCTCGACCCGGCCCTGCAGGACCCCGGGATCGACCGCCGCCGGGGGATCGGCCCAGGTCGGCGTCTGGTCGAGCAGGGCGAAGACCCGCTCGGCCCCGGCCATGGCGGTCAGGGCCTGGGCGTACTGGGTGCCCAGGTTGCGGATCGGCCCGAAGAACACCCCGGCCAGGAAGAAGAAGCGCACGATCACGTCGACATCCATGCCATGGACGGCCACCAGATGATGGCCCACCAGCAGCAGGCCGGCCAGGAAGAGCTGGTTGTTGAGGTCCAGCAGGGGCAGGAAGATGCCCCGCAGCCGGGCCGCGACCAGGTTGTACCAGGCATGATCATCGACCAGGGCGGCGAACTGGCGGGCGTTCTCGGCCTGACGGGCGAAGCCCTGGGTGACGCGGATGCCGTTGACCGATTCGGCGATCACCGCCGTGACCCGGCTGAAGCTCTCCTGCTGGTTGCGGAAGGCGGCCGAGAAGCGGGCATGGAACAGGGTGTTGATCAGCCACACCAGGGGGCTGATGCCCAGTACCAGCAGGAACAGGCGCCAGTCGATCAGGGCCATGAACAAGGCCGCGCCGACCATCTGCCCCAAGCCCACCAGACTGACGAACAGCACGTCCTGCACCCCCACCCGGACCGCCTCGGCATCGGAGGTCATGCGGCTGATGATCCGGCCCAGCCGGGTCCGATCATAGAAGGACATGGTCTGGACCTGGAGCCCCTGGTAGATGTCACGACGCAGGTCGTGGACCACGACCTCACCCAGGCGCAAGGCCAGCAGCGAGCGCCAGTACATCATCAGATCGGTGGCCACCACCAGGGCCAGGAAGGCCAGGGTGCCCCACAGCAGCCGGATCGGATCCTGATGGGTCATGGTGTCATCGATGACCCAGCCCAGCAGGGCCGCGACCCCGGCCAGCTGGAACGAACGCAGGACCGCGATCACCGTCAGGACGTTGCGCGAACGTCGATAGGGCCGGGTGTAGGTCCAGATGCGCCGCACCAGGGCCAGGGACAGGGGCCGCTTCTGGTCCTCGATCTCGTCGGCCCGGATCGCCAGCATGCTGCCCACCGAAGCGCTGCGCCGGGTCATCACGCGTCCTCCTGGGTCGCCAGCAGGCGCCGCGACTCGGCCCGCGGCTGCTGCAGGCTGGCCGCCTCCTGGTAGCGACCGGCCAGGGCCATGAGCTGGTCGTGGGTACCACGCTCGATGATCCGGCCATGTTCCAGCACCACCACCTCGTCAGCCCGGCGCAGGGTGCTCAGACGATGGGCCACGATCAGGGTGGTCCGACCGGCCATGGCCGACTCCATGGCCTGCATGATCTCATGCTCGGTCTCGGGATCGATGGCTGCGGTAGCGTCGTCCAGCAGGAGGATGCGGGGATCATGGATGATGGCTCGGGCGATGGCGATGCGCTGACGCTGACCGCCCGACAGGCTGGCCCCACGTTCACCGACCACCGTCTGGTAGCCCTGGGGCAGGTCGCTGATGAAGTCATGGGCGCAGGCGATCCGGGCCGCCCGCTCAATGGCCTCAGGCGAGGCCTGCGGACAGCCGAAGGCGATGTTGGCCGCCACCGTGGTTGAGAACAGGAAGTTCTCCTGGAACACCACCCCCACCTGACGGCGCAGGTCGTCCAGGCGCCAGTCGCGCAGATCGACTCCATCAAGACAGATGCGACCGGACAGGGGATCGTAGAACCGGGGGATCAGGGCCAGCAGACTGCTCTTGCCCGAACCGGTCTCACCCAGGACCGCAACGCAGGAACCGGCCGCCACCGCCAGATCGATGTCGCGCAGGACCGGCTCGCCGGGACGATAGGCGAAGGACACCTGCTCCAGATGGATGGCCCCGCGACTGGCCGTGCGCCGGACCGCGCCCGGTCGATCGCTCACCGTCACCGGGGCATCCAGGACCTCGAACACCCGCTGGGCCCCGGTCAGGCTGTTCTGCATGGCATTGGTGATCTGGGCCAGGTTCTGCACCTGCACGGCCAACTGCTGGAGCAGACCGGCAAAGACCACCAGACCGGAGCCCAGGCCCAGGCGACCATCGATCACCAGCCAGCCACCGAAGCCCAGCAGGACCACGATGTTGATCTGGCTGAGCAGATGGATCGTCGGCACAAAGCGGCTGATCTGGCGGAAGATGGCCTCGCGCCGCTCGCGGACCCGTTGATTGCCAGCGGCGAAGCCTGCCCACCGTGCTTCTTCGATGGCGAAACCCTTGACCACGTGGATGCCCTGGACGTCCTCGACCAGATGGCGGACCAGGGCATCCATGTCCTCACGGCTCTGACGGTAGACGGGGCGGACCCGGCGCGAGAAACGCACTGAAATCCACGCCATCACCGGGACAGTGGCCAGACAGGCCAGGGTCAGGGGCACGTGGATCTGCAGCATGTAGACCAGATAGATCAGCAGCGACACCACGGCGGTCAGCGACTGGAGGACCACCACCTCGACGAACTCACGCATCCCCTGGACATCGGAGGTGACCCGGTTGATGATCGAGCCGGTCTCGTTGGCATCATAGAAGCGGAAGCTCAGACGCTGGAGGCGGTCATAGACCTGACGCCGCAGATCCACCACCAGACGCCCTTGCATGACCACCGCCGCCACCACCGCCGAAGCATAGCGCGTCACCATGGTCAACACCGCCACCGCCAGGATCAGGCCGGCCAAAACCGCGACCGTGACGGCTGGGCTCCAGTCCTGGGGCGCAGTCAGACCGAAAGGCCAGACCGGTTCAGTGGCCAGGGCCTGATCGGGGGCATGGGCATAGCGGATCACATCGATGCCCAGACCCAGGGCCCGTAGGCCGACCAGGGTCAGCAGGATCTCCAGCACCGCCAAGGCCAGCAGACCCAGGCAGCCGGCCCGATACCGCCAGGCCAAGGACAACAGGCGACCCAACAAGGGTCCCTGACCAGACGTCGACAGGGCAGCACCCGAGACGCCGGAGACGGCAGATGAAGGCATGTCGATCCGAGGCCCGGCCTCGGCTCCCGTGTCAGACCCGGTCCTCGCCCGTGGACGAGCCTGATGCAGACATGATATTATCGTCAAGACCTGGCGCAATATCGACCGCGGCAGGGTTGATGGCGGGACGGCGCCCAGAAACCTGTAAGGAAAAGACGGACACGTTGCCTAGGAGTCTGTAAGGGATAGCGACCGAGCATGGCGCAGTGCATTTTCGAGTCCCGATTTCGTCGAAAACCGCAGCCATAGCCGTAGCTATGGTGAGGATTTCGGCGAAATCGGGGCCGAAAAGGCCAAGCCAGGCGACGTGTCAGTCTATTCC
>SLQH01000032.1 GCA_007131555.1 Planctomycetota bacterium
CCGGCAGCACATGCCGGAACAGGAAGTCCTTGATGGGGCGATGACGGGGCATGATGGGGTCCGGGGTGGGGAGGAAGGGCCGAGTGTGAGGCAACGGGCTGTCGTGCGCGATGTCATTATTGCAGGCGTGTACACCGTGCAAAGAGCGGATTTATCCTTTTGGGTTCCTTGGCGATCCCTGCGCCCTTGAGCGAAGCGGGCGTGAAATATTCCGGAATGGTCTCACGCAGAGAGCGCAAAGAACGCAGAGGCCCTGCGGGCGGTGGAATAGGAACCAAGAAGGCAGCTTCCTGGCTTTCCTTGGCGATCTCTGCGCCCTTGAGCGAAGCGGGCGTCAAATATTCCGGATTGGCTGGGCGCACCGTGCGCACTCCGTCATGTTTGTTGCCCTTCACTCGACCCGCCCCAAGCCCGCCCACGACAGGCGCTGGCGCAGGTGGCCCAGACCCAAGCCCTCAGGGCGGGCCCGCCAGCCACGCCCGAGGCCGCGGGGGCGGTCGTAAATGGCGCTGGCGTAGGCGGGATAGTGCTGGTCCATGATCCGCTGAACGTGGCGGCCGGTGGAGGCCGGCAGATGAGGCATGACATCATCCCAGCGGGTGCTGCCGGCAGCCTGGACGGCCCGTTCGACCCGGCCTGGGCCAGCGTTGTAGGCGGCGATGGCCAGGCGGGTGGCCGACCACTGGGGCGGGCCATCGCTGACCGTCCGCCAGCGATCATGCAGATCGGCCAGATAGCGGGCCCCGGCAGCCAGATTGGCCCGGGGATCGTCGGCCCGGGCCGGATCAAGCCCCAGGGCCCGGGCGGTGGCCGGCATCAACTGGCACAGGCCCAGGGCCCCACCAGGGCTGCGGGCCTGGGGGTCATAGCCCGACTCCTGCCGGACCAGGGCCTTGAGGATGCGCCAGTCCCAGCCACGAGGCAGATGCTCATGGGCGGCACTGCGGATCAGGGGGTCCAAGGGATGGGCGCCGTTGTCGACCGCCGGGACGGCGTGGGTCCGGGCGGCGCTGTCCAGGAACCCAGCCAGGGCGCTACAGGCCAGCACCGCGGCCAGGGCCAGCCACCAGCGCCACAGGGCTGCAACCCGCTGCAGCATGACCGACATCTTCACGACAGATGCGCCGCCAGGTACAGGATGCCGAAGGTCAGGCCGAACAGGAACAGGCCGGCCATGACCGCGAAGGCCAGGTTCTTCTCCTGGATCTCATGCTTGAAATCGATCGGGCAGAAGCGGTCGAAGAGGCGGAAGCCGATGATGGCGAAGCTGATGCAGATCACCAGCCAGCCGATGCCATAGGCATAGGCCCGCAACGACAGGAGGAAGAATTCCATGTCAGGGCTCCTTGTGATCCTGGGTCAGGCCGCAGGCGGCTCGGTCAGGTCATGCCCAGCTTGCGACGGATGTAGCGGATCTCAATCGCACCCAGGATGGCCGAGCAGCAGAAGTAGAGGACCAGACCAGCCGGCATGTGATAGAAGATCAGGCCGAAGAAGACCGGCATCCAGCGCATCATCATCGCCATCTGGCGCTGCTGATCGGAACTGTTGGGCGGAACCTTGTGGGAGAAGCTCATCCACATCGAGGCCCCCATGTAGATCAGGGGCAAGGGATTGATGGTGGCGGCCCCCAGCAGGGGCAGGGAGAAGCCAAGATAGTAGAGCTGGTCGGGCAGGGTCAGGTCGTTGACCCACAGGAAGCCGGTGCCGCGAATATCAGCCGAGTGGCTGAAGGTCTGGAACAAGGCCAGGAAGATGGGCATCTGGATGAGCAAGGGCAGGCATCCAGCCATGGGATTGACATTGTGCTTGCGGAACAGCTCCATCTGCTTGAGGCCCAGGGCCTGGCGATCACCTTTGTACTGCTCCTGCAGGCGCTTCATCTCCGGGCCGAGCTGCTGCATCTTGAGCATGCTCTGCTGCTGTTTGAAGCTGAGGCGATGGAGCAGGGCCTTGACCAGCACGGTCAGCAGGATGACCGCTACCGCGTAGTGGCGGACGATGCCATAGAAGATGTCGAGGAAGAAGGTCAGGATCTGGGTCAATATCCGAAAGAAGCGATAAAAACCGCTGGTGAACTCTATCTTGCGCTCGATCTCCGACAGCAAGGCCAGGTCGCGGCGCAACATGCCGGCGGCGGTCAACGACCATGACCACTCAAAGCGTTGTCCCGGCCTGAGGGTGAAGTGCTGCTGGGCCTCGGGGCCGGGATAGGTCCTGATCATCAACTGGGCCTGATGGGCCTCTTCTTGATGGCGCCGCTCGATGAAACCCTGCAACTGGGCGCTGATGCGGTAGTCAAGCCCCTCTTCCTGGCCCACACCGGGCCGAGCCTCTTCGCCCATCACCACCAACTCACCGCGTTGCGGATCGGCATCGGCCGCACTGACCACCCGACAATGCCCAGGACGCCAGATGGCAGTGAAAAAGCGGCTTCGCAAGGCCAGGTAGTCCAAGCGACGCGCCGCCATCTCATTGCTGTCTCCTGGGGCCGTGATGGGACGACGTTGTTCGACGCCTGGGGCGGGGAAGGACAGGGATTCGAACAAGCCGGCGCCTCCGGCACCATGATCAAAATGAGCCGCAGCGGCCAGATACCGACGCTCATTGAGGGGATCATCCTGATGAATGCCATTGATGGCGTACATGAAGGGACGCAGCGACAACTCTCCCCGGCCCTGATACGAGACGCTCAAGCTGGCCTCAGCCCTGGGCGCACCATCCACCATGGCCCATCGCAACCGGTACTGCAACTCATGCAGAAACCGTACCTCCTGACCCTGGACACTGCCATCCAAGGCGGCAATGGCAGCCCGGGCTTCATCAAGGGAGCCCATCGTCACATGACCGCTGCCCGGTCGGTCGGCATGCAGACCATGACGACCAACGGCACCGAACGGCTCAAACAGGGCCTTGAGCCCCTCGGCATCCAGGTCTGGATCAAGACCGACAACATGCAGATGCGGCCCGGCGATGTGGTCCAGGCCCAGCACCACTGCCGACAGGGCCGGCGGGGCCTGACCGGCATCCAAGGCCGCCAGCACTGCGGCGACCTCTATGATCTGCCCGTCAGGACCCTCGGCCTCGACCAGCTCCCAGTGGCCCTCGGCCGGAGCGATACGGGTAGGATGTTCGAGCAGTATGCTGTCAGTCCAATAGGTGTGCAGATCCGAGAAGGAGCCGGTCCGCGTCAGGTCATCATGAAAGCCATCCAGGACTGCCAGGGGCTCATCAGGATCGATCGGCACCGGCTGCCGCCATTGCGGCAGGGCCACGGCCCGACTATGGACCAGGCGCATTGCCGCAACAGCTCCGCGCCGACTCGAGACCTCGACCGTAGCCAGATCATTGCCGATCGTGAAGATCCGCTCGGCCTCAGTCGGGCTGGCCGCAGACACAGGGGCTACCGCTACTGGGGCACGGTCGGCGCCCACGTCCTCTTGCGCCACGGCTCTGGCCGCCAACGTCGTCCACGCCATGATCATCATCAACACGATGCGCATATCTGCTCCCAGACTGTCGGCAAAAGACCGGTACGCAGACCGGCCAGGGGCCAGCATCTTGAGGCTCACGGCAAGAAGGCAAGGCCGCAAGATCGACCCCGAAACCGCTATCACGCTCGTGACGATACCACTCCCTGCCGTTTGCATCTGGGCCAGGACACGCTCCAATGGCCACAATGAGCAACAATGACGGCGTCCCCCAAGCATGCTTCGCCAACTTCCTGGCTGGCCTGCGCTCCCAGGCCCTGATCCATCTGGGCGTCCTGGCCGACCCCCGGGGAAGCGGCCAGGCCACCCAACCTGACATGGCGCGTTATACCCTGCAACTCCTGGAAATCCTGCGCACCAAGACCGCTGGCAACTGCGATGATGACGAACAGCAACTGCTGGATGCCATCATCGCCGAACTGACTACTTTGCTGGACCAGCACCAAAACCGACCCTGAAACGGACTGCCACGTGGCCATCACCCGCGTCTATTGCCGCCAGACTGTCCGCCGCTACCGAGCGAGGCTGGCGTACGGCAGCTGGCTGCTGGGCCTGTGTCTGGTCGCGATGGCCGCCGAGGACAACAGTCCGCCTGCCCTTCCCGACCCCCCGCTGATCTCCTGGTCGGCGGGGCCTTACAGCCTTGAGCAGATCGTCGCCCACTGTCGCACCCAGGTCGACGGGGCCGAGTTGCGTCTGGCGCTGGAGATCGATGACTCCCAGCGCCGTCATCTGCCCGCCTTCTCCGGCACCTGGTGGGAAGCCGTCCTGGCGATCGCTGCGGCCTGGGAACTGCGCTGCGATATGGTGGATCCCGACCGTGAAGAGCCAGGAAGGCGCCCCCCAGGACGGCTCCTGGTTTTTCCCGAAGAGACCTTGCCGCAACACGGGGCGCAGGTCAGGATACGCTCGTTGCCACAGATCAACCATGGTCCCTGGGCCCTCCCGGTATCCAGGGCCACGCCCACCCTGCGGCCTGGGCCACCGATCTCAGCCGCCGCCTGTGGCCCCCTGCTGCTGATTTTTGACGATCTACGCACCATTGATGTCCGCCAGTCCTTGGCCGCAGACCACCATGACCGCTGGCTCGCCCTGTCAGCCCGCGTCTACCAGTGCCCGGTCACCCTGCCTGATATGATCGTACAGGCGGCCCTCATCGAGCCTCCCAAGACACCAGCCCACGATACCGCGCTCAGTGCCCTGCTCGGCATCGCCACCGACAGCAGTCCCGACATGGTACTGCCGATCACCACGAGCGATCAAGCCCATGTGGTGCTCCACGCTGCTGTCACTGCAACCCTAAGCCAGAGCTATCAACTCAGTGACATGACCCTGCCGCCTGACGACCATATCAAGAAAGACAGCCCACCCTGGAATCTGACGTGGTTCTGGAACGCCTCTGGTGCCAACAACGGCCTTGAGCACCTCGGCTTTGGCATCCCCTCGACCAACATCGGCCTGGCCATCAGCCCTGCCCCCAGCCGCCAGCCCCGGGTAACAGTCCACAGCGACAATCGCCACATCCCGGTCCAGATGATCCGGGTCCGTAGCATCAAGAATCGCGACATTGATGTCATGCAGTGCACCATTCGCCTGCCTCCGGCCGTGACTGACGCTGCCCCGCTGACGATCTCGATCAGCATACCGGGGCCCACACGGGAGGTTCCCCTGGTCCTGGATGCCTCCCTGGAGCTGCCGTGATGCTGATGATCCATACCATCGCCGATGGCATCCGGACGCTGTACCAGACCTCTTCTGGGGCCATGCAAGGCTTCCTGCTGTTGATCATCTGCTGTACGGCAACGGCCCAGGACCCTCAACAAGAGCCGACACCAGAGGACACCACGGCGCGTGCGCACCAGCACGGCTCCTTCGTATGGTCAGGTGGACGCACCACCCTGGGGGCCATGATCGACCGCCTGCAGGCCAGCGGCGGCCCGACCACAACGGCTGGAGATGTCGATCGCCACAGCGAAGCCGAGATCGACTTCATTGATGGCACGTACTGGGATGGCATCCTGGCCGTCTGTGCCGCCTTTGACCTGCAACTCAGCGACCCGGGACCTGCCGACATCCACATCCATGAAGTCAATGGCCATCCCCTGGCACTGAGCTGCGGACCAGTGGTCCTGGCCAAGGGTCCGGCGACCCACCGCAGCAGTCATGGCTCCGGCCCCCTGCTGCTTGAGGTCCTTGAGGCCGGTCTCTTGAGCACCCGCGATCAGCGCCAGGAACACCACCGCATGATCGGCACCTATCGTCTGCGCGGGCTGCCACGTTGGCAACATCAAGCCGTACACATTCCCGACATGCAGTGGCGTCAAGCCAGGGCCGCCAACGCCAGTGCCATCCCCCTCGATCTGACCCTGTTTCGTGCCACAGCCGGCAACAGCACCAATGTCCTGGCTCTGCAACTGGAAGACCCCCATCACCAAGCCGTCCGGCTCTGGGCTGATATGCAACTGGCCTTCATCGATGTACGCAGCGTCATTGCCCGCGTGACTGAGGGCGCCCAGCATGATCTCATGCTGGGGTCGGTACCGATACAGGTCCTCCTCACCGCAGCGGCCGAGCCTGATGATCTGGCCGAACTGCGCATACGATTACCACATGACCGGGTGATCACCGATAGTCTGGCCATCGTGATCCTGGATGGCCAGCAACGTCAGATCAACTTCCAGCACAGTGACCCCTCCAACACATTGCGCAGCGGCGATCATATCACCCTGGTCTATTCCATCGCCTCCAACATCCTGCCCGATACCCAATACCGCTTCGGCCTCACTGGTCGCTATACACTTGACCGCTGGCATGTACCCCTGACCCTGGACCTGCGACTACGCTGAGGCTTGCCTGAGGCGCATGACCGGCGATCCTGTCCGCCGGAGCATGTCACACTGAACCTTTTGCCGCCTTCGACGTTCACCCACCATGTCGATCGCGCTCCATCACCGCACCAGAGGGTCACGCCTGCACATGGTCGACACCGATTTCAGCATCATGGAGCGCCTGCGCGACGACCACGAGGACGCCGCGACAGCTCTGGTCGAACGATATCAGGATGAATTGGTGGGATTCTTCTATCATCATTGCTGGAACCAGACCCTGGCTGAAGAACTGGCCCAAACCGTCTTCATCAAGGTCTATAGCGCCCGTAAGCGCTGGCAGGCGACCGCCTCGGTGCGCACCTACATCTACCGCATCGCCCACAACGCCTGGGTCGATCATCTGCGCCGCCAACGCAACCATGTCAGCCTCGACAAGGCCATGGGAGCATCCGGATTGCGCCTGATCGATACCCTGGCTGATGAACCACAGCCATCACCCCTGGACGACGACAGCCAGGACCGGGCCACTGTCCGCAACCGGGTCCAGGAAGCGGTCGACACCTTGCCTGAGGGTCAGCGAGAAGTCTTCATGCTGGCCAACAACCATGACCTCAAATACCAGGACATCAGCGAGGTCCTGGATATCCCGGTAGGCACCGTCAAGAGCCGCATGCATGCGGCAGTACGCACCCTGCGCGGCCTGTTGGCCGATCTGGTGGAGTCATGAACCCTGCGAGAGACCCTCTTCTGGATGCCATCACGGGTGCCAATCAGGCCTGCCCGGATGGTCATGTCCTGGCCCGCCTGGGCAGCGTGGTGCGCGACCACAGCCGCCCCCCGGCGGCGGTCGATCTGCGCGAACGGGTCCGCAACGCCATTGCCACCAGCAACCCTGAGACCGACAGCGATGACCTCGACCATCTGGTGGACGACTACTTTGACGGCGATGGCCGCCACAGTGCGGCGGCGGCCATGCCGGAGTTGCAACGCCTGCATGCGGTGGTCCAGGAGGCCTCGGTGCCACCTGATGACATTGATCTGCTGCCTGCCCTCAACGGTCGCTGGCAGGACTCCTCGCGGCGACCGATAGCACGCCTTGACCCGGCCACGCGTTGGCGGATCTGGACCGCTGTGATCGCCATCCACGTTGCCGCCACCCTGGCCGTGGCCATGACCACCATCAACGACCCCCCTGACGAACCTCAGGCCGAGCACTACGACTTCGTCATGCGCCGCCCCCTGCTGTGGCGCATGGACCTGATGCGCATGCAGCAATACGCCACAGGGCGTGGGGGCCGGGTCCGGATTCCTGAGGCCCCGGTCAGCTGGTCAGCCCTGCAGGACCGACCGGCCGACCTGTTCGCCTTGCGCCATAGCCCCGGCTTGCGTCACCATGCCCGCGAGGCCTTCCTGATGACCGGCAGCGCCCAGACCGTTGAATCGGCCCTGCGCTGGCTGATGCGCCAGCAGGATGTCGACAGCGGCGCGATCGGTCCGCTGACCGGCGATATCCGCCACGATCTGGCGGTCCAGAGCCTGGCTAGCCTGGCCCTGCTGGGCGAAGGCCTTGACGATGACCAGCGCCGCATCACCACCCGCCGCTGCCTCAACTGGATCCTGGGACGTCTTGACGACTATCATCCCGGCCACGACATGACGGTCGACGGCATCGTCGCCCTGGCCCTGGTGGAAGGTGCCCTCCTCCTGGCCGAGGACGATCTCGCCCTGGGAGCCCAGCAGTACCTGTCGCGGATTCCCGCCGAAGTCATCTCGCGACCGGGCAGCGCTGGCAAGGAGGGCTTCCTGCTGTTGGCCCTGGACACCGCCCGGCTGGGCCGCATTCCGGTGCCCTCGCGCCTCATCTCTGTGGTCCGTGACCGCATCGCCCGCAGCCTGCCGCAACGCGAAGCTGATATCGGCCGCCTTGGCATAGCCGCCTTCGCCCGCCAGATCAACGGCATGTCCCTGGCTGAAAGCACCCAACGACAGATCGCCAGCATCAGCGCCCAGACCCCGACCGTTGACCGCCACCATCGCAGTCATCCCTTGACTTGGTTCTTCGCCGGGCTGGCCCTGCGCGAGGCCGGTGGTGAAGGGTGGATCGAGTGGAGCACCGCCCTGCAACGCAGCCTGCTGATCTCGTTCCGTTATACTGCTGACGACATGGCCTGGCTGCCGGGATCACGGGTGGCCTATGCCCAAGCCCTGGGTGATGCCGGCGATGTCTACGCCACGGCCCTGGCCCTGCTCAATCTCCAGTTGCCCTATCGCTACCTGCCCCTGGCCATGCCCCAGCCAGAGACCGCAGCGCGCGTGCTGTGATCGCAGGAGCCTGTAAGGAATAGACTGGCACATCGCCTGGCGTAGCCTTTTCGGCTCTGGACTCGCAAAAAAACCACCGCCCATCACCCAACCACCACGGAGCACCGGGCCTTGGCCCGCGTGCCTACGCATGGTTTCCATACCTTCGCCAAGTTCCGGCTTGGACGTCGGCATGATACCCGTCATTCGGCCCGTAGATTCCGCAACTCATGATCATGCACGGCGATGATGAGCGCAAGCGTATGACAACAATGGTGCCGCCGCCCCGACCTATGCCCGCCGCAAGATTCTCTGCCCGCGAATGTACGCGGGCCAAGGCCCGGTACGCCGTGTCATAATGCGGCTTGGGGCATGGCTTTGTGATGGATGCGGAGCTTGTGTGCCTGGCAAGGATCACCGCAGCCAGATTGCCGTACATGATAGATCCAAGCCCCGGACTCGCCCAAGACCACTGCCCATCACCCAACCACCACGGAGCACCGGGCCTTGGCCCGCGTGCCTACGCATGGTTTCCATACCTTCGC
>SLQH01000243.1 GCA_007131555.1 Planctomycetota bacterium
GGGCCTGGCGCCAGGCGCCGACTGCTGCCACCAGTTGTTCACCCTGGGCCTTGTTGAGCTCACCTCGTCTGATCCAGGGTTCGATGTCGCTGGCCCAGGAGCGTTCGGCAGCGTATTCGGCTGCTCCCACGACCAAGACCCGCAGCCGTTCGGCCAGGGATGGTGCCAGGGGATGGTCTTCGCCAGCGGCGCTCAGGGCAGCGGCGGCGGCCTCGGCATCCTCACGGGCCAGGGCCTGGCAGGCCAGGGCGATATGACCATGGGCATCGGCCGGCCGCCAATCGGCCAGGAAGGCCGCATGCTGGGCCGGGGTCAGATCATCCCAGCGCACCGGAATCGGTACGAGCCGGGTATCCCGCCCCAGGGTGACCTCGGTCTCGACCCGCAGAAAGCGCTCATCGTGGGACAGCAGGGTGCCGCTGCGCGGTCCGCTGGTGGTCTCCAGGGTGATCGGCTGGCGCAGGTGGGCATCAAGATAGCGGATGCGCTCAGCAGCCTGGTCGTCCAAGGCATCGGCTACTGCCGTTACGGCCTCCAGCTGCAGATGGGCAGCGCGGTTGGCCGGGTCACGTTGCAGTCTCCGGACCTGGTCACGGGCCTCGTCGGCATTGCCGGCCAGCAGGGCGTCCAGCAGGGTCTTCTCGGCTCGTCGCCAGGCGGCTGTCGCCTGCTCGGCCAGTTCCTGGCGGCGGGCTGCGATGGCCGTGGTGAGTTGTTGGGCGGTCTTTTCGACGGCAGCGACGGCCTCGGCGCAGTCGACCTCATCAAGACGGGCAATCTCAGCTTCGGCGCCATCCAGATCATCATTCGCCAGGGCCGCCCGTATCTGCCTCAGGCGATTGTCGACCTCGGCTGCGGCGGCCGCCTCGATCCCGGCCAGGGCTTGCGCGGGCATCTCGTCAAGACGCGCCGCCAGTTCAGGATCGAATGCCGTCACCAGAGATCGGGCCGCGCTGTAGTGACCAGTGTCGCTGTGCTGGGTGATCTGTTCGGCAATGGCTGTCCATTGTTCTTGGGCATGGGCGGTCCAGGCTGTATCAAGGGCCTCCAGGGCTTGATCCACCTCGAAGGCCACCACCGTCCCTCGCCCGGCTGTCTGGGCCTCTTCCATGTACTGGCGGGTGCGGGCGAAGGCGGTGGGATTCTCATCCAGATAACGGATGGCGAAGGCCAGCATCTCGGCCGCCTGGCTGGCGCTGGGTGCTGTGACAGGTTCCTGGGGGTCAGGATCAGGGTCGCTTGCTGGGGTGGGGTCGGCGATCGCCGTTTCGGGACTTGTTTCAGTTGTTGGTGGGGAACTTGATGGCTTGGCGGCGTTATTGAAGGCCATGATTGCCGCCGCTATCACGATCACCGCGACCCCAGCCAGCGCCGCGATCAGAGCCATGGGGGGCTTGGTGCGGTGGCTGCTGCGATGGTGATGACCGCCCTCATGGGCGGACTCGGCCAGACGGGGCTGGCTGGGCCGGCCCGGTCGACCATGACCCGGTCTGGCCCGGCCGCTGTTGGCGGACCTGGCGAGCGGAAGCTGGCCGGCGCGCAGGGCTTCCAGGTCGGTGAGCAGTTGCTCGGCGCTCTGATAGCGTTGTTCGGGCGATTTGCGCAACAGCTTGAGGATGATCCGTTCCAGCCCGGCCGAGACCTCCGGGCGTAGCGAGCGGATCGGCGGCGGAGCCTCGGTCGCATGCTTGATGGCCACCGCCGAGGCCGATTGGCCGTCGAATACCGGGGTGCCGCTGAGCAGGAAGTGCAGGGTCGCGCCCAGGGAATAGAGATCGGCCCGGCCGTCGACCGTCTCGCCCTTGGCCTGCTCCGGGGCGATGTAGTGCGGGGTGCCCATCATGGTTCCGCCCAGGGTCACATCCAATTCCCCGGACATCGGCTTGGCCAGGCCCAGATCGCCCAGACGCGGCTCGCCGGCAGGGTCGATGAGGACGTTCTCCGGCTTGACGTCGCGATGGACGATGCCTCGGCCATGGGCCGCCGCCAGGGCCTTGGCGACCCCCATCACGTAGCTGATCGCCTGTTCCTCGGCCAGGGGGCCGTTGTCGCGCACCACCTGCTTGAGGTCCCGTCCGTCAATGAGTTCCATGGTGAAGTAGTAATACGACCCTTCATGGCCACAGTCATAGACGTTGATCAGGTTGGGATGGGTCAGTTGACCGGCTGAGCGGGCCTCGCGCAGAAAGCGCTGGACGAAGGCCTCGTCACTGGCCAGCCGGGGCGGCAGGACCTTGAGCGCCACCAGACGGTCCATCGACAGCTGCCGGGCCTTGAATACCGCCCCCATGCCGCCCTGGCCGATCTTGGCGACGATCTCGCAGCCGCCCAGGCGTTTGCCGGCATTGCTGTCACCAACCGCAGGCTGGGGCGGCGGGCTTCCGGAAGATGGCGCAGATGTCATCGCAGTTCTCCACTGTCGCCGGGAACATCCTCAACACATCCATGATACACAGCACTGATCAATTGTACAGGCGGCTCTGCCTTCTGCCACAGGGGGAATATCCTACACTGGTCGTTCGGGTGGTGTTACTTGGGGAGAAGGTGGTGACGATGACATTATTACCCGGAGTACCGGGCCTTGGCCCGCGTACATTGGCGGGCGGAGGATTGTGAGATGGGCAGAGGCCAGGGCGGCGGCACCAGTGTTGTCTCTCGCTTGCGCTCATCATCGCCATGATTGATCGCGAGTCGCGGGATCTACGGGCCGTATGGCGGATATCATGGCGACGTCCAGGCTGGTATTGGGCGAAAGCGCGGCATCCACGCGTCGGCACGCGGGCCAAGGCCCGGTGCTCCGTGGTGGCTGGGTGATGGGCGATCAGATGCAAGGAGTCTTTCGACGGTCTTCGTGCTGGTCAGGCTGGTGGGCCGTGTCGTCGGGTGATCCATGCGTTGTTGCTGTAGCGGGCCTGACGCAGGGCGGCGGCGGCGGCCAGTTCCTGGGCTTCGGGGGGGGCCACATCGGCGGTGGCGTTGAGGGCGGCCAGGAGGCCGTTGAGGAGGGCCTGGGCGGCAGGTGCTTCTGCTAGTCCGCAGCCAGCCACCGCAGGGCCATCCCAGGGGTTGCTGGCCAGCTTGAGACTGCCGTGGATCAGGACCCGGTCGTGGCGGGTCCGGGCGGCGCTGCCCAGGACCTTGGCCTGATCAGGGGCGATCAGGTCATGCGGGGCCGGGCTGGCAAAGCAGCGGGGGTCGGTCCGGAAGCGGTGATCGCCACGCTGACAGGGGTTCTCTGTGAGGTGGGCTCCAGCCACATGCAGGTGCTTGAGGATGGCCCCATGCAGGAGGGGGTAGAGCTGGCGGGGATGCTGGGGCAGTCCGTCCTGGCCAAGCCGTCCGATCAGGGCGTAGGTGATCTCATGGTGGTGCCAGATGGCGCCGCCGCCGGTAATACGACGGACCACCGGCATGGGTGCCGGCAGGCTGGCCGTCACCGCGTCGTGGTCCTGAAAGTAGCCTAGGGACAACGTGGCGGTGGGCCAGCGGTACAAGCGCAGTGTGGTGACCTGGGCCTGTTCCAGCAGGGCCTCATCCAGACACATATGGGCCGCCCCATCGTCATCAGAGATGGGTATGGTCGTGCTAGGTTGTTGGCCTGAGTCTGAAAGGAGGCGGATCGGGTGGCCCATGTATGCAGTGTCCGGGAACCAAGCGCCGGCTCAAGTCGTCAAATCGTGCATGGGGCAGTGGTGCATGGAGGACGAGATATCGCCCTGATCAGCGCTTCCTGTCCTGGTCGCTCTTCGTGCATGGACTTCATGTCGGAGACCTTTATGATTTCCCGTGGGTGGACGCAGGGTCCGCAGTGATCAAGGAGTCGGTCATGGCCATGTCGAAGGATCTGCTGATTGCGACCGTTGTGTTGGTGGTCTGCGTCGGCTTGTTGACCATCGCTTTGCTGCCGTCTGGCTCCGCGCCGGATGGGGATGATGACAGCTTGGCACGGGGTGATCTGGCTACAGATCGGGACCGTACTCCTGTCAGGGAGGTGCGAACCTCTCCGCCAGGTCGCCAGACAACGGAACCAGAATCGATCAGGCAACGTTCTGACCCGCCTTCCCGTCCTGTTGATCCCGAGCCCATCCTTGATATCAGCACTCGTCTGCCGCCGCCGGATCCTGATCCGGACCCGCTCAGGCTTGAGGACGACGCCATAGACGACCTTCTTGCCATCGGGCGCCCGCCGCTTGATGAGCCAGATGATGATCCTCTGGCCTTGCTGGATGATCCGCCAGTGGAGGAAGATCCGCCGAGTACGACCCGCCGTTCATCCACCCAGAGGACGACGCGTGATGATGATCTATTGGTGCTCGACGATGATCCGCCACTGCGTCGTCAGGATCGGGTGGAAGCGGCTGATGAACGGTGGCATGTGGTTGAACGTGGCGATGTACTGGGAGCGATCAGTCAACAGTACTATGGCACAGTGGCCCATTGGGGCCTGATCCGGGACGCCAACAATGTCGATCCCATGGGCCTGCGTCCGGGGATGCGCCTGCGGATACCGGCCTTGCCGACCACGGCCGCGGCGCGGGCTGATGAGCGGGTTCGACGAGGCGACGGCCGTACCCATGTGGTGCAACGTGGCGAGTCCTATTGGGTCATTGCCCGCGATGTCCTGGGGGACGCCACCCGTCATCGTGAACTGACCGACCTCAACGATATCGGTCCCTATGACCTCAAGCCGGGCGATGTCATCACCTTGCCGCCACCCGGACCGGCCCGTGCAAGCTCGACCCGAGCCGGGTCCGCAGCAACGGCCATACCGTCCGGTGCTCGTGTGCATGTGGTCGAGGCCGGAGACATCCTTGGGGATATCAGCCGTCGGTATTATGGCACCGCGACCAGGTGGCGTGAAATCGCCCAGGCCAATAACATCAGCGATCCTGGTCGCTTGCGGATCGGTCAGCGCCTGGTCATTCCAGATGCCCAGGATGGGCCTCGTGCGACTCCCCGTTCGACTTCGGCAGATGGTCGCCATCACGTGGTTGCCAGGGGTGAGACCCTGGGCGAGATCAGCATGCAATATTATGGTACCAGTCAGCGCTGGCGCGAGATCCAGGATGCCAATCCGGGCATCAATCCGCTTGCCGTGCCGGTTGGCCATCGTCTGTTGATCCCCGGTCTTGGTGATGCCGATGGGGCTGCCAGGCCCTCGCCGTCGCGGTCCCAGCCGCGCCAATCAGATCCTCCCAGGGCGACGCGCTCATCACGGCCTCCGGCCCATCATGACCTGTTGGATCTCGACTGAGATCCAATGGGCGCCGATCCAGCCAGTGGTCTGCACAATCATGCGGATGTCGCCCGCTATGCCCATGATCTGGATGCCCTGTTGGCGGTGTCCCGGGCCATGTCGGCGGAGCGGGACGTTGTCCGGCTGTTGAGTCTGATCCTTGATGCGGCCAAGGAGTTGACCGGCGCTGATCGCGGCAGTGTCTTTCTGGTTGATGAGCAACGGGGTGAGTTGTGGACCCGGGTCGCCCAGGGGGCTGAGCCGATCCGTATTCCGATGGGCAGTGGCATTGTCGGGGCGGTGATTGATTCTGATGACGTCATCAACATTGCCGATGCCTACGATCATCCCCGCTTCAATCCCGAGCATGATGAGCGCAGTGGCTACCGGACCACTTCGGTGCTCTGTGTGCCTCTGCGTAATCATGAGGAGCGGGTCATAGGGGCTCTGCAGGTCCTCAACAAGGCTGCTGGCGGTGCCTTTACGGCCTATGACGAACACATCCTGATGGCGCTGGGGAGCAACGCCGCCATCGCCTTGGATACTGCCCAGCTCATTGCCAGTGATCATGAACGGCAGCGCTTGAGCCAGGAGATGGCCCTGGCCCGGGAGATTCAACAGAGTCTGTTGCCACGTACCATGCCGGTGTTCGCTGGATGGCGCCTGCATGCCTGGCAGCAGCCCTGCGACGAGACCGGTGGCGACTATCATGACTTCCTCCTGGGCGATGGCCATCTGGACGTCGTGGTCGGGGATGTCAGTGGACATGGCGTGGCCGCTGCGCTGTTGGTCTGCACTGCCCGGGCCAGTCTGCGGGCTCTGCATGGCGAGATTGCAGACCCGGCCGTCCTGTTGTCTCGACTCAATACTATCCTTGATCGCGATCTGGCTGCTGATGCCTTCATGACCATGCTGCTGTGCCGTTTGCGCCGGGATGGGTCCTGTTGCTATGTCTCTGCTGGCCATGAACCCCCCTTGATCTATCGCCACCAGGACCGGGCCTTCGACTCCCTGTCGTCCACGGGTCTGGTGCTGGGGGCCATGGATGGCGCTGCTTATGAAACGACCGAGGTGTCTTCGCTGGCGGCTGGTGATCTGCTGGTGTCATGTACCGATGGCGTCTTTGAGGCCAATGACCCCGATCATGAGCGACAATGGGGTCTTGATGGTCTGCGGGCGGTCATAGCCGCTCACGCTGAGCATGGGGGGCGGGCCGTATTGGAAGCGGTGGTTGCCGAGATGCGGCGTCATCTGGGGGCCCGTCCGCCAGAGGATGATCTCACCCTGGTGGTGGCCGAACGCCTGTCGATGGGCCTCAGTCTTCTGCCTGGTCCGGCTCCTGAGCCCGGTGAACTGATCGACCGGTGGTGTTTTGCCTCACGCATGGACGGCAAGGACCCAGTGATTGCCGCTATCTCCCAGCATCTGCGCGATCGCGCCTGGGTGACGGCGGAAGACGAACACTGGTTGGCGCTGGTCCTGGAAGAGGTGCTGGTCAATGCCATGTTCCATGGCAACGAGGGCGATCCTTCGTTGGAGGTGGTGGTGGAATTGCGTCTCGATGGCCAGCGCTGGGTATTGACAGTGCGCGATCATGGCTCTGGATTCACGGTTGACAACCTGCCGCGCCTGTCGGAGCCCGACGCCTTGCTGCTTGAGCATGGTCGGGGCATAGTGATCATGGATAGCTGGGTGGATGAGTTGAGTTACTATGAAGATGGCCGAGTGGTGCTCTTGGCCAAGCGTCTGGCTGACCCGTGAGGATAAGCGTATGGCTTGCGAACATCTGACGATTCAGCCCTATCAGAATCTGGTCTTGGCCACCATCACCAAGGCGCGTTTGGTGGATGGTCAGACCATCAACGAGATCGGTACCGAATTGATGCGTCAATTGGAGTTGTATCCACGCATCAGCCTGATCATTGAACTGGGCCAAGTGGCGCAGATGTCCTCGGCCATGCTGGGCAAGTTCATCGCCATCCACAAGAAGGTCCAGGAATACCGAGGGCGGATGGCCTTGACAGGAGTTGGCAAGGGTCTGATGCCCTTGTTTACCGTCACCAAACTCGACAAGCTGTTGGATATCCGCAGTGAGGACGCCGAAGAGGTATTGCTGGCCTTCCGGCGTCGAGGGCCATGACCGACAATCTGACGGTTGTGGTGCAGCGGCGGGTGCCCAGTCAGAACAGTACCCAGTACCGTCACTGGCGGGCCTATGCCAAGGAGCGGGACCTGTGGTTCGTGCTGTTGCGCCGGGCCTTGGTTCCCAAGCCGCGTGAGCGCCGCCGAGTATCGTTGGTCATCCGTAGCTATCGAACCCGCTTATGTGATGCCGCCAATCTGGTCGGAGGCGCCAAGCCGATTCCCGATGCCCTGATCCGGCTCGGCTATCTGTATGACGACAGCCCCCAGTGGATGCAGTGCGCCTACGAACAGCATCGGGTGCCGGCAGCCGAAGAGCGTACCGAGATCGAATTCGTTTCTGTTGGGAGAGACCGGACGACGGTTTCATCGGGGGTCGATCCGGCTCCGTGACCATGTGTCACACCCGGCCACTGACGTCACGATCTACCTTCAACGGTTGTCCTGGCCGTCAGTATCCATTCATGCCTCAGGTCTGGAGCCTGAAGGGCGCAGCGCCTGGGCCGGTGGGTTCTGATGTCAGGATCCTGGGAGAGGGGACGAGTCATCATGAGCCATCAATGGTATCTGGTGTCAGCCCGTGGTGAGCAGGGGCCGATTGAGACGGTCCAACTCAAACATCTTGCTTCTGCTGGTCGTATTTCGCCCCAGACCATGATCCGTCGGGCGTCCGATGCGAAGCCCTTTCCGGCCGGTCGTGTCAAGGGGCTGTTCCCTGAGGCGGCAGCCAAGCCGTCAGCCCAGGCCGGAGATGTGCGATTGGAGTTCTTTGTTGTCGCCGGGGAGCGCGAGCATGGTCCTTTTACGATTGCCCAGCTCAAGGAATTGGCGGCTCAAGACAAGATCCATCCGGGGACCCGGGTGCTTAATGTCGATTTGACCATCACCAACTCAGCCCGGCGCATCAAGGGCTTGTTCTCAGATGAGGCTATTGCCGCCTATGAAGAGCATGTGGCCCGAGAAAAAGCCCGTGCCCGAGCGCCAGGATGGATGATCGTACGAGCTCATGGCGAGATGGGGCCGTTTACCGCCGCCCAGCTCAAGGAACTGGCCCAAGACCAAGAGATCGACCGCGACACCATGGTGCGCCGCAGTGATCTCAATCGGGCTGTGCCGGCCGCCAAGGTCAAGGGGCTGTTCCCTGAGGTGGCGGCTGTTGTGGATGATACTGCGCAACGGGCTGCCCGCGAGGAAGCCGAACGTCAGGCTCGCGCTGCTGAGGAGCAGGCCGCCCGTGAGGAGGCTGAACGTCAAGCCCGCGCTGCTGAGGAACAAGCCGCCCGTGAGGAAGCTGAGCGTCAGGCCCGCGCTGCTGAGGAGCAAGCCGCCCGTGAGGAGGCCGAGCGCCAGGCTCGCGCTGCTGAGGAGCAGGCCGCCCGTGAGGAGGCCGAACGTCAGGTTCGCGCTGCTGAGGAGCAAGCTGCCCGTGAGGAGGCCGAACGTCAATCCCGCGCCGCCGAGGAGCAGGCTGCCCGCGAGGAAGCTGAACGTCAGGCCCGCGCTGCTGAGGAACAGGCCGCTCGCGAGGAGGCTGAACGTCAGGCCTGCGCCGCTGAGGAACAGGCTGTCCGTGAGGAGGCTGAACGTCAGGTTCGCGCTGCTGAGGAGCAAGCCGCCCGTGAGGAAGCTGAGCGTCAGGCCCGCGCTGCTGAGGAGCAAGCCGTCCGTGAGGAGGCCGAACGTCAAGCCCACGCCGCTGAGGAACAGGCTGTCCGTGAGGAGGCTGAACGTCAA
>SLQH01000390.1 GCA_007131555.1 Planctomycetota bacterium
CGCACTTCAACAAAGCCGTCACGACCGGCGGCAATCTCAAAAAACCGTTCTTGGGCGGCCTCGAAGGCTCCCAGATCATGACATTGCTGGGCCAACATCAAGGCCAGGAAACGGCCCAACTCACGGTCCAGATCGACCGTCGCCGTGGGGACCTGGGCCGGGGTCTCGAAGAGGTCCCGCAGGGCATCAGCCACCCACGAAGCACTACGGTCGATCAGACGCTCAGGGACCCGATGCTCATCGCGCAAGCGCAACAAGGCGGCAGAAAGGCTACCATCAGCGACCATATGACGCCGAACCAAAGAGCGCAGGGCCGGACTCTGCGGAGCAACGGCCCACTGGGCATACAACAGGGAACGACGCATCTGCCGGATCGGCAGCACCACCGCAGGATCAGCTTCCAGCAGGGGACTGTACGAACGACGATAGTCATCGAGCGTCTGCGGGGGCACCTGGTCGGCGATGGCCAAGATCGGCATCAGCACCGGATCAATGCGGCCACTGCGCAAGGATTCCTCCTGGGCCAGACGGCGGACACGCATCTGCTGCTGTTCTGCCGACAGACGACTGGGGGGCACCTCCTCATCAGGAGGCGGCTCCTCGCCACGCAAGATCGCCGCCCATTGACCCTGGCGGACGCGGTGACGCGTCATCAGGTCGATGCCCGGCAGCACATGCGGACCGCCCAACAGACTCTGGGTCACCGCCAGATCGGCCGCGACCATACGGTTGTCACCGGCAACCCGCCTGATGGCTGCCGTGACCGCTTCAGCCTCAAGGCTGGTGAAATCCTGTTCCAGGAACTGCCAGGTGGCCCTGTGGCGACGAGCCGCCCTGATCCACCAGGTGGAGCGCTCCCTGGCCGCCAGTTCCTCCAACAGGTCACGACTGCGGCCCACGTCACCATCATCGATCGGGTAGGTCTCATAAAGACGAAACAGCAGGAAGTCATGCAGCGGCGAGGCATGGTCAATATCTTGCATGAGCGTTTCAACGGCCATCAGGCGGGCCCGTGAGACCAGGGACCGTTCAGCCCAGCTGACCAACAGGGCCTGCTCATAGGGATGCCCGGCCAGATCCTGACGGGCCTGCTCGATATAACGCCTGACCGGTTGCGCAGAACGTTCAGTCAACAGTCCGGCAGCGGTCATCAACTGGCGATGATAATCGGCCCGATGCGACAATAGACCATGATGGGAGCGCAGGGCCATCAGATGATCATCGCGGACCCGCAGCTGATCGGCACTCAGCAGGGCCCCTCGCCGCAGCACCATGTCCGGCAGACGCTGATCAGCGGCATCAACCCGCGCCAGCATGTCATCAGCAATAGCGACAGCTTCATGCAACAAATGGCCTGCTGCCGGCTCGTCTGCCCGCATGGCGGCCAACGCCATGCGCACCACCAGCCAATCAGGAGGCAACAGGCCCGGCAGATCAGCTTCCTCGACCAGCAACGACAAGAAAACCGGGGAACGCTGCACTCCCGGAGTGGAATAGGTCAACAGGCCGGCCAGGGGGCCATCAAGTGGCAGCAGATCACGCATCGCCACCACCTCCACCCCATCAACAATGACCCGGATCAGATCACCAACCCGCTCCAAGGTGATCTCATGTTCACGCCCTGGCTGGACCACGCCAGGGCCGATCCACAAGGTCCGCTCATTGCGCTTGAGCAGGCCACAACTGTTCTCATAGGCGCCAAGCTGGAAGGTATACCCATCGTTCCAGTGATCGCGGGCTCCGAGAAAGACCGATATCTCGCCACTGGCATGCTCGGCAGCCCTGGCCCGCACGGTGACCCTGGTGCCGATGCCGGTGGGCACGTCAACGCCCAGGGCAAAATGACCGTCATAATCCAGGGAATCATCGAATACCAGGCCGTTGCCATCCCCGGACCGGACAAAGCCCCCCTCCAGGACCATGGCCCGAGGCCAAGCGAGGTTCTGGACGGTCGTGGATCCTGACGCCGCGTCGGTAGCTTGCGCCAAGCGCAATTGCTCTGCCGGCAGATCAGCCAGGTTGATGAGCGTTTCGACCGGACGCCATGGCACCGTCTGCTGACGCAGGATCTCGCGGGTGACATATGCACTGCCGGCGATGACGATCAGCAAGGCACTCACTACAGCAGCGGCCAGAGGGTGGCGACTGATGTGATAACTCACCTGGCGTCTCAGACCCGGCGCACGGGCTCGGACCCGACCCCCTCGCTGGTAGCGCTCTAGGTCGGCGGCCAGGGAGCGGGCATCACGCAGGCGATGATGGACGTCCGGCTCAAGACCCTGCCAGAGAATGGCCCGCAAGGCCGCTGGCAGATGGCGCGGCAGGGGAAGAGGTTCGCAACCCGAACTGCGGCGGGGCGGGGGGCTGCCGACCAGGCACTCGTAGAGCATGGCAGTCAGGGCATAGACATCGGCCCGTTCATCCAGATCATCGCCGGCCAGTTGTTCCGGGGCGATATAGGTCAACGATCCGACCACCTCGTTCTCGGCGGTCAGGCGCAAGGCCTGATGCAGATCCTGGGCCACCCCGAAGTCGGCCAGAATCGGGTCACCAGACGGGGTCAGGAGGATGTTGGCCGGCTTGAGATCGCGATGCAGGACCCCCCGCTCATGGGCATGGGCGACGATATCGGCGATGCGCTGCATGAGGTGAACAGCGATGGTGGGCGGCAGGCCCCGTCGTTCGGCCACCGACAAGGGCTCCTGCCCTTCGCCCACCGTGGCGATCAAGGTGCCCAGATCAGGCAGGGCAGCGGCCCCACAGCGGGCCAGGACATCAGCCAGATTGGCATGTCCGGCGAAATCCATGGCATACCATGGACGCTGATGATGCAGACCCTCAGCAAGCACCCGCACAATGCCGGGATGGTCCAGGGAGCGGGTAGCCCGGATCTCCTGGTGAAAGCGGGCGGCGCTCTGCTCATCACCGCGCAGAGCCATCTTGACCGCTACCGCCGTCTCAGGATCGCCTTCGGGATGGGCCAGATAGATGACTCCCATGCCGCCCCGGCGCAATTCACGCACCAGGCGATAACCGCCAACCAGATCCCGCGCTACGGCGTCATCCGCCATGTCCAATCCTTGGCTCCCAGCACTCTCCTGACGCGATCACAACAGACCACCCAGCACCATGAGAGGGTCTCTACTCCGGCTCCATCTCAGCTCGATAGCGGATGAGCACCAGCTGATCCATCTCGCTGATCATGTCATCTTCATCATTGAGGACATCCCGCTCAATGGGAATCAAGCGGATCTCATCGACCCGCTCTGCCGGGATCTCCAACAAAGCCCGGTTGGTGACCGTCTCCAGCTGTTCAAAGCTGTTGGCGGCCTCCTCCAGCAGGGAGATCAGGCGGATCTGTACGTGTTCGCTCATGATCATCCACTGTAGCCATGACAGCAGCTAGAGCAATGCCAGGCCCTGCCACACGCCGAGGTGAACCGGCGTTGTCTTCATGGCCTGCCCGCCATACTGCCTGCTCATCACCACCGCCCAGAGGTCCACCATGTCCGCCCCCAGCATCATCTACACCATCACCGACGAAGCCCCGCGCCTGGCCACGGCCTCCCTGCTGCCGATCATCCGCTCCTTCTGTGCTGCCGCCGGCCTGAGCGTCGAGACCCGCGACATCTCCCTGGCCGGTCGCATCCTGGCCGCCTTCCCCGAATGTCTGCGGCCCGAGCAGCGCCAGGGCGATGACCTGGCTGAACTCGGTGCCCTGGCCACCACCCCGGCGGCCCGCATCATCAAGCTGCCCAACATCAGCGCCTCCATCCCCCAGCTCTGCGCCGCCATCACCGAACTCCAGGGCCAGGGCTACGCCGTCCCCGACTTCCCCCAGGATCCGGCCGATGACGCCCAACGGGCGATCCGCCAGCGCTACCGGGCGGTGTTGGGCAGCGCCGTCAACCCGGTCCTGCGCGAGGGCAACTCCGATCGGCGGGTGGCCCAGGCGGTCAAGGACCACGCCCGCCGCCATCCCCCGCGCATGGCCCCCTGGCGGGCCGATTCCCCGGCCCATGTCGCCCACATGGACGAGGGCGACTTCTACGCCAACGAGCAGTCCCAAACCCTGGAGGCCGCCACCAGCGCCCGCATCGAACTGGTCGGCAGCGACGGCAGCGTGACCGTGCTGGTCCCGGCCCTGGCCCTGGCCGCCGGCGACGTGGTCGACGCCACGGTGATGCGGGTCGCAGCTCTGCGCCGTTTCCTGGCCCGCGAGATCGACGATGCCAAGGCCCGGGGCCTGCTGTTCTCGATCCACCTCAAGGCGACCATGATGAAGGTCAGCGACCCGATCATCTTCGGCCAGGCCCTGGAGGTGTTCCTGACCCCGGTCTTCGCCCGTCATGGCGAGCGCCTGGCCGCCCTGGGCGTGCGCCCTGACAACGGCCTGGGTGCCCTGCTCAGCGCCCTTGAGACCCTGCCCGAAGATGAGCGCCAGGCCATCGTCACCGATATCGACGCCTGTCTGGCTGAGCGCCCGCCCCTGGCGATGGTCGACTCGGATCGCGGCATCACCAACCTGCACGTCCCCAGTGACATCATCATCGACGCTTCAATGCCCCCGGCGATCCGGGACGGCGGTCGCATGTGGGGGCCCGATGGCGCCCTGCACGATGCCAAGATGGTGATCCCCGACCGCTGCTACGCCGGGGTCTACCAAGCCGTCATCGACGACTGCAAGCAGCATGGGGCCTTCGATCCCCGGACCATGGGCAGCGTCGCCAATGTCGGCCTGATGGCCCAGAAGGCCGAGGAATACGGCTCCCATCCCACCACCTTCCGGGTTCCCGCCGCCGGCCACATGCGGGTGGTCAGCACCACCGGCGCCACCCTGTTCGAACACCAGGTCGAGGCCGGCGACATCTGGCGCCTGGGCCGGACCACCGCCGCCGCGATCGACGACTGGATCCGCCTGGCAGTGCGTCGGGCCCGGACCAGCGGCAGCCCGGCCATCTTCTGGCTTGATGCCCAACGGGCCCACGACGCCCAGCTCATCGCCGCCGTCCAGGCCCTCCTGCCCCAGCTCGACTGTGCCGGCCTGGAGCTCAGCATCCTGGCCCCGGCCGCCGCCTGCACCGCCACCCTGGCCCGGGTCCGGGCCGGCCAGGACTGCATCGCGGTCACCGGCAACGTGCTGCGCGACTACCTCACCGACCTGTTCCCGATCCTGGAACTGGGCACCAGCGCCAAGATGCTGTCGATCGTCCCCCTGCTGGCCGGCGGCGGCCTGTACGAGACCGGGGCCGGTGGCTCGGCCCCCAAGCACGTCCAGCAGTTCGTGGCCGAGAACCACCTGCGCTGGGATTCACTGGGCGAGTTCCTGGCCCTGGCGGCATGCCTCGAAGAGCTTGCCGCCGCCACTGGCGACCAGCGCCTCACGGTTCTGGCCCAGGCCCTGCATGCCGCCAACAGTACCATGCTGGAACACGACCGCAGCCCCTCACGCCGCTGCGGTGAACTCGACAACCGCGGCAGCCATGTCTACCTGACCCTCTACTGGGCCCAAGCCCTGGCCAGCCAGGACCGCGACCCCGCCCTGGCCGCCCGTTTCACCCCCCTGGCCCAGGCCCTGGCCGAACACATCGACGACATCATCGCCGAACTCGAGCACCTCCAGGGCCAGACCATCGACCTGGGCGGCTACTACCACCCCGACCCGGCCCGCTTGGATGCCGCCATGCGGCCCAGCACCCGCTTCAACGATTTATTGAGCAACATGGAGGCCTGAACGCCCAGCCTCAACCCTCCACCAGCACACTCAGGATCTGGTAGGGCCCATAGGCGAAGCGCAGGGTGCCGTCCTCGTCTACAGTCAGGTCCTGGACCGCTTCCTCCAGCAGGTTGACTAGGCGACACCGGGCGCGGGCGCCCAGACGCAGACCGGCCTGGCCGCTGCCGCCGGCGCATTCATGCAGGCGGATGACATAGCCGGAGCCGGCCTGGGCCGGCTTGACGGCGGCGATGACCAGGGAGCCAGGGTCCTGGAGGGTGAACGGAGCTGGCAGGGCCGGACCGCTGCCGAACAGGACCGGGGCGAACAGGGCCTCGGCCTGGGCGGCGGTGGACAGCTGCTCGCCATTGCTGATCGGCCGCCAGGCGCTTAGGGCCCAACAGATCCGGTGCTGGCCACGATCAGCCCGGGGATCGGGATGGCTGGGGGCCCGCAGCAACGACAGCCCCAGGTCACCATCACGCAGACTGACGCCGTACTTGGCCTGGGTGATCAGGGCCAGGCCGGCCACGCCGGCATCATCGGTGACGGCCAGCCAGCGGTTGAAGCAGGTCTCGAACTGGGCCTCCTCATGCGGCAGACCGGCCTGCTGGCTACGTTGCACCGATCCGAAGGGAGCGGCAAAGCGGGCCATGCGTCCGCGATAGCCGGTCAGGACATGATACTTCAGCAGGCGATCGTCCTCCTGCCAGTCGATATCCATCTCGATGCGCAGATGGTCGGCGCCAGCCTCCAGGAGGTAACGTACCCGGACCTGTGAGGCCCGACCGAGGGCCGCCTGGCCGGCCAGCACCGCCCGCGCCGGACCCTCTTCGACCACCTCCAGACCCAGCCCAGCCGTCAGCGGCTCGGCCAGGGCCAGGGCCTCCCGCTCGATATCCCAGGCCGGATGGTGGCTGGGATGATCGGGATAGAGGTGCAGGGCAGTAGCGGTGATGGCCAGATCCTGACCATCGATGCTCAGGGCCGTCAACCAGCCCTGGGGATTGAAAATGGCCCGGACCCGGCCGTTATCCAGCTGGTCAGGGGTCGCCGTGAGCGCTGGACAGGCCGCCACGACCTGCTCATCAGGGCGCAGGCTGGCACAGGCCAGACCCGCCACGGGCAGGCTCAGCACGGGACCGGAAACGGACTGCTGCACCGGCCAGCAGCGGCCCTGGTCATCAATGGCCGCCGGGGCGGTCCAGTCTTGGGGCAGGGCGATACAGGCCTGGCGGGCATGAGCGCAGGGGTTGAAGACCCGCAGACCCGGGGCCTGATCGCAGAGCAGGTCCTCACCATGGGCCTGCTGATCACAGGCCATGGTCCGCAGTTCCTCGCCCAGTTCCTGATAGACCTGGGCGATCGACGAACCGGGGATGGCGTCATGGAATTGGGCCATGGCCAGACGCCGCCAGGACCCATGGTCGATGCCCGGCACCCCACGCAGCACCGCCGCCGCTTCACGGGCCAGCAGCCAGGCCTCGGCCTGACGATAGGCGAGCTTGAATGCCCCCTGGGTGGTATAGGTGCCGCGATGCAGCTCCAGATACAACTCACCCTGGAAGCTCGGCAGCTGGGCCCGGGACTCCTCCAGGCGATCGAAGAAATCCTCGGCCCGGGTCCAGGCGGCCTGCGGCACCCCGCTGAGGTCCTGCTGACGACGGGCCCGCTCAAGCTGCTCCTCGGTCGGGCCGCCGCCGCCATCACCCAGCCCGATGGGCAGCAGCATCTCATCATGCAGACCGATCTGATCGTTGACCCGGCCAGCCTCGACCAGTTCGTTGACCTGGGCACCGCCGTTGTAGGTCACCTTGCAGAGATGGGTCAGCACCTCGCTGCCATCATGGCCGCGCCACACCAGGCTGGTGTAGGGGAAACGGGTAGTGTTGGACCAGGCGATCTTGGTGGTGAAGAAGCGTTCGACCCCGACCTGGTTGAGCATCTGCGGCAGACAGGCGCTGTAGCCGAAGACATCCGGCAACCACAGCACCCGGCTGGGTCGGCCGCACAGCTCCACGAACCGTCGCTGACCATCTATCAGATTGCGGGCCAGGGCCTCACCACAGGGGATGACGGTATCGGCCTCGACCTCCATGGCCCCGGTGGCCTCCCAGCGGCCTTCGGCGATCCGCGCCCGCACCTGGTCGAGCAGATCCGGGGACCGGGCGGCGACCATGTCGTAGAGAGACGGCTGGCTCTGCAGGAAGGTCAGTTCCGGATACCGCTCCATCAGCCGCAGCACGGTACTGAAGAAGTGGACCCCCTTGCGCTCGGTGACCCGCTCTGGCCACAACCAGACCAGGTCCATGTGGGCATGACCAATCAGACCGGCCCGGCCCTCATAGGCGGCCCCGCGCAGATCGCCATACAGCCGGTCGAGGGCCTCCTGGAGTGCAGCCAGGCCGCTGCGGTCAAAGGCGTCACAGGCCTGGTCAAGACCGGCCAGGGCCCGGCGGACCACCGGGGCCAGATGTTCATAGGTCGGCGTATAACCGGGGCCACGAACCACCGTGCAGCCGTCATCAGCCAGACGCATATCCAGCCATTCACGCAGCACCGACAGATCCCAGTATGTCTTCCAGGCAGCGGCGTTGCGACTGGCGACACGCGCCGAGCGAAAGCGCAGCGGAGCCCCGTGCAGTTCGCCACCGGGACACCAGAAGGCCGTCTGGTAGGTACCGAGATCAACATACAGCGGCCCGCCACCTGCCGGCAGACGACAATGCCGGTGTCCGGGATCAAGGCCCGACCAAGGACGATTGTCGGCATAGACCGTGGCCTCACCATCGGCATCCCACAGCAGATGACGCTCATCATCAGCCGCTGGCAGACTCAGGCGCAACCAGCGCTGCTGCCAGGAACCACCAGGAGGACCGATGATCGATTCGGGAACCAGTGGCTGATAGGCCAGGGAGGCGGCCTCACCGATCGGCACCTCAGCATCCAGCAGATCGCTGATCTCGACCGTCAGGTCCTGGACATCGGTCCAGATCAGGGACTCCAGGCGTTTGACCAGATGAGCCACCCGGCGGGGCGTGAACTGGGATAGGGGATTGGCGGGGAACGGCATGGGATATCCTTGAATATAAAAACGGCAGTTGGGCTACGGGCTTTGGTACTCGGAGGTCGCTGTCCGCAATGCATGCATGATGTAGAGAGGCTGTGTTCAGATTTTTGAACTACGAATCGCGCGAATCACGCGAATGAAAACCGCTGCAATACACATTTCATATTCATCTCTTCAATTCGCGAGATTCGCGAGATTCGTAGTTGAAATATGCCTTTGAAAACCTGCGAATGAGAACGGCATCCGTCATGAAACGGA
>SLQH01000320.1 GCA_007131555.1 Planctomycetota bacterium
GGACACCCGTACTACGGCTCGCAGATACCGCGACTTGTGATCAGGGGCAGCAGCCCAGAACGCATGCGGGGTACAACGATGGCGGCGACGCCCCGACCTATACTGCTCTCAAGGATCTTGGCCCGCCAATGCACGCGGGCCAAGGCCCGGTGCTCCGGGTGGAATCCATGGAACTGATGAGCGAGAGGAGGCTGGCAACGCAGGTATCTGAGCAATGCCCTACATCATGCTCGGTCACTATTCCTTACAGGCTCCAGGGAAAGCCGGATCGCTCTCTTCCACCGCCCGCAGGGCCTCTGCGCTCTCTGCGCGAGCCGTTTGGGGAGGGCATAGGCTGGGCGACGGCGTCAGGCGTCCTCGCCCCGGCGTTTGGCCGGTATGGTCACCGAGAGTTCTTCGAGGGCCACCGTGGCGTAGCTGCCGCGTTCCAGGCTCAGTTCAAGGGTGGCGGTGCCAGGTCCGGTACGGGTCAGACTGGGGGCGCTCAGGAGGGGGCTGATGAGGCAGCGGCGGTCACCAGGGGCGCTGAGGGGGCCGTCAGCCCCGAACCATGCCGGATCGAAACCGGCTGCCCGGCTCCAGTCGGCTTCAAGGGCCGCAGCTACCATGCTGGGCCGCATCCGATGGCGTCCAGGTATCGGCCCGGTCAGCAGGACCTCAGGTTGAGGTGGTCGGCAGCGCGGGCGCAGCTCGTCCAAGGCCGCGCTGGGGCAGGCGAAGCAGCCACCGCCATGGCGTCGGACGATATCGCCCTGCACAGGATGGTAGAGCAGGCCTGTGGCCCGGCGACCTGCCAGTACGGCGTTGAAGACCGCACTTTGTCCGGCATTGACGATCAGACGATGAAAGGACTTGTCGGCGGCCCGCCAGGCGGTCCGCCAATCGCCAGGACGGCGCTGCAGGGTCCGGATCATGCGCCCCTGGGGGCCGCTGGCATGGAGGTGTTCAGGTGGGGCGACTCCGCTGCGCCAATCTCCGGTGGGGTCGATGGCCAGACGCACCGCACCGGCCAGATCGTGACCGGCCAGACAGCGGGCAATGCCGACATTGGCGTGATGGAGGCCGAAGCGCTGGTCGCCATAGCGATTGATCAGGCCGCCATGCCACAATCTGGTCGCCGCCCGCTCCAGGCCGGCATGGTCGTCGATCTGGTGGAGCAGCAGACGGAAGCGATTGCCACAGAGATGGCCGGGCTTGAGCTTGTTGCGATGGCGACTGACCGCCAGCACCGTCAAACCGCTGATCTGGAGTCGGGCGAGCCCCTGTTCGCAGCCATGATGGATGCTGAACCATTGCCGGGTGACGGCATGGCGGTCCTTGCGTCCGGCCCAGCCCACTGCTGTCGGCTTGACGGCACAGGCCCGGGCCAGATGGGCGGCCACGGCATCGGTGGTGAGACCGGTCTTCTCGATCGCGACGTAGAGGTGTTCGCCCTGGCCGCAGGGCTCATAGAGGGGGATTTCGAACACCTGGAAGGCTTCTGGCCCTGGCAGCAGGGCGGCCATCAATCGGCGTCTTTGCTTGCTGCGGCGTCGGCCTGGGCCTCGTCGAGGCAGGTCTGGTGGTAGAGCTGGCTGAGGCGCTGGGCCCAGGGGCCGGGGCGGCCGCTGCCGATGATCTGGTCATCGACCTGGATGATGGGCACCAGTTCCCGCACCGAGGAGCTGATCCACAGTTCATCGTAGTCGGCCAGGTCCTCGATCCGCAGGTCGGCCCGTTGCCAGTCAAGGCCGATACCGGCGGCCAGGACGGCGAGGTGGCGGCGGGTGATGCCGTCGAGGGCGGCCTGGGGCGGGCTGAAGACGGTCGACCCGCGCAGGGCCATGACGTTGCTGGTGACCCCTTCGGTGATGCAGCCCTGCTCGTCAACGTACAGGGCCTCGATGGCCCCGGCGGCCTCGGCTGCGGCCAGGCCGGTCCGACCGCTGAGGTAGCTGGTGGTCTTGATCTCCGGATGGAGGCGGGCTCCGCAGAAGGTCACCGCCCGGCAGCCGTCATCATACCAGCGGCGCGGGGGCGGTACCAGATGGCGGGCGATGATCACCCAGTTGGGCTCGCCGGCATCGAACAGCCCATCCTGCTGGTTGCCGGCGGTGACCACCAGGTTGACCCGCAGCTCCTGGGCCGAGGCGGCAGCCCGGGCGGCGGCGATATGGCGGCGCAGGGCGGCCTGGTCCAGGGGGCAGGCGAAGCCCATGGCCGCCGCCCCACCAGCCAGACGCTGGTGGTGTTCGGCCAGGGCATGGGGATGACCGCCGTAGGTCCGCAGGGTCTCGAACACCGCCAGACCGCGCAGGAAGCCGAGGTCGAGGACGCTGATGCGGGCCTCTGACAAAGGGGTCATGATGCCGTTGACGATGGCGTGGTCGGTCATGGGGTGCTCAAGATGTCGGGTTCATGGGGCGACTGTCGATACCACAGCAATGCCTGGCCAAAGACGCTTCTTTCATGGCGGCGGCGGAATGGCGTCATGCCGGTCGGCCGAGGAGGGTGAGGTTGGTGGCGGCGGTGATGACCACCGGCAGCAGGTCGCCGGGCTGGGCGGCGGGGATCAGGTCGCGGGGCACCATGACCAGGCGGTTGCCGAGGCTGCGGCCCTGCCAGCGGCTGGGGTTGCCGGAGGATGGTCCCTCGATGAGGATCTCCAGGGTCTGGTCGATGAGGGCCTGGTGGAGTTCTTGCTGGTGGGCCAGTTGGAGGCCGATGAGGTGGTTGCAACGGCGTCGTTTGACGGCCGCCGGGACATCATCCTCCAGGTCAGCGGCCGGGGTGCCCGGACGCGGACTGTACATGAAGACGAAGGCGCCGTCGAAGCCGACGGTCTCCATCAGGCTGACGGTGGCCTGGAAGTCGTCGTCGCTCTCGCCGGGGAAGCCGACGATGAAGTCGCTGAGCAGTTCGACTCCGGGGATGATCCGTCGGGCCCGTTCGACCAGATCGAGGTAGGTGGCGCGGCTGTAGTTGCGGGCCATGCGCTCCAGGATCCGGTCGGAGCCGCTCTGGGCCGGGATGTGCAGGTGGCGGGCCACCTTGGGCAGTTCACGCACGCAGTGCAGGAGGTCGTCATCGACATGCTGGGGGTGGCTGGTGACGAAGCGTAGGCGGCGCAGGCCGGGCAGGGGATGGAGCAGGCGCAGCAGGTCGGCCAAGCGGCTGGGCGGCTGAAGGTCACGACCGTAGGCGTCGACGGTCTGGCCGAGGAGGGTGATCTGGACCTGACCGTTGGCCAGGGCGGCGGCGACCTCGCGCTGGATGGTCTGCGGGTCGCGGCTGCGCTCGGGGCCCCGGGTGGTCGGCACGATGCAGTACGAACAACGATGGTCGCAGCCGCGCATCACCGGGATCCAGGCGTTGATGCCCTCATGGTGGGCCGGGCGCTCAGCGTCAGGATCATCGGTGGCATCGAAGCACAGCCGGCGTTCCCCGGCGCGCGCCGCCTCTACCGCACCGGGCAGGCAGGCCATGTGATCACTGCCCAGGGCGATGTCGACCCAGGGGTAGGTGTCCCCCAGGTCCTGGCCCAGGCGCTGGGCCATGCAGCCCAGGACGGCGATCACCTGACCCGGTCGCTTGCGGTTCTTCCAGCCATCCAGGCGGCCCCGAACCCGGGCCTCGGCATGATCGCGCACGGCACAGGTGTTGTAGATCACCAGATCGGCCTGGAGGGGGTCGTCAACGGCCTGGTAGCCGGCCTCCTTCAGCAGGGCCATGGCCGTCTGGCTGTCGGCCCGGTTCATCTGGCAGCCGAAGGTCTCCAGGAACACACGCGGAGCATCATCCATGATGGGTGGTGATATCATGGGCTCAGGCCGGGCCAAGCGGGGGGCTGCGATCAGGGTCGGGATTGCGGCTGCGGGCGGTCTCCAGATGGTCGCCGCGGTCGCCGTAGCAGTGGTAGTTGAGCTGGGCCAGCATGCCGAAGAGGACGTCGATGTCGTGGCGGGTCAGGTGCCAGCGGTTGATCATGTCGACGAAATGGGGTTCCCAGCGGGCCCGCGAGGTGCGCCGGAAGTAGCGGAATCGCTCCATGGTCCCCAGCCAGTAGTCGACCAGACGATCGATGTGGACCCGTGGCGCGGCCTCATCCGGCGCTGTGGCATCGGTCTCGTCCGGCAGGTCAAGGGTGGCCAGATGATGGAGGATGATGGCCGCCGCCGCGGCCAGATTGTAGCTGGGGTAGTGGCCGGGAGTGGCCAGCTGGATGAAGGCCTGGCAGCAGCGCAGTTCGGCCGTGGACAGGCCGTCAGCCTCATTGCCGAGGACGATGGCGATGCGCCCGGCCGGCCGCCGGGCGATGAGTTGTCCGACCTGGGTCAGGGGCAGCGGGGCGCCGAAATCCTCCTCGCGGTTGCGGCCGCTGGTGCCGATGACCAGGCCGCAGTCGGCGATCGCTGCCGGCAGGTCGGCAAACACCGGCAGGCCATCGACGACCCGTTGTCGCTCGTGGTTGGCGAACATCCGCGACTCGGCGCAATTGACCGGGCATTGCGGAGCGACCAGGCGCAGGTCGGTGATGCCGGTATTGCCGCACAGGCGGCAGATCATGCCCAGGTTGACCGGGCCCTGGGTGCGGACCAGGATCAGACACAGGCGCTCTCGCAACGTCATGGCCGCAGCATGTCCGGCCCCTGATCCAGGGCAAGGCGGCTCCGCCCTGTGCTACACTGACACGTCACCTGGCCTGGCCTTTTCAGCCTCGGACTCGCCAGTGCCACCGCCCATCACAAACCCACCACGGAGCACCGGGCCTTGGCCCGCGTGCCTACGCGCAGCCCTCATGTGTCCGCCGCCTGCCAGCCTGATCGGCGGCACTCAGCAAAGCGCGTCGTAGCTGCTGGCGCTGCTGGCCGCCGGGTGGCGGTCCAGGCCAGCCCAGACTGAGGACGAGCGGCATCTGGGTGTCGTCCGTCGCCACCGGGGCGGCCAGCTTGGTGCAGGTGTCGAGGCTGAGCTGGCACCAGCCTTCGGCCTGAAGCTGGGCCAAGCCGTCCTGCCAGGCCTGATGCAGCCAGGGCTCGGGCTGTTCAGCTGCCAGGATGGCGGCCTGGGTATCGGCATCATGCTGGGCGAGCAGGATCCACGACCAGGGATGGCTGAGATAGCTGCTGCGGATGGCTCCGACCTCCTGCATGCCCAGGCCGTCCTCGTGACCGGCCTTGGCCAGACAGCGCACATAGGGCCCAGCCGGTCCCTGCTCCTCGCCCAGCAGCAGGCAGGTGCAGGCGCTGATGTCGCGCAGGGAGTCGAGGATCGGCCGGGCCCAGGCCAGGGGCTGATGGCAGGTCGTGAGCCGGTGCAGTTGCGGACCGGGGGCGTACCGGCCATCGGGACGGTGTTCGATCCAGCCCTGGGCGCTCAGGGTCCGCAGGAGGCGGGCGACCACGGTATTGGCCGCCTGGGTCTGGCTGGCGATGGCCGAGAAGGTCATGGGGCCCGTGCTGGCCAGGAGACTGAGGAGCTCCAGACCACGGTCCAGGGCATTGCGTCTTGTGTCAGCGCTCATGGCTTGTAAGATACCATCGGTTACATATAAGCAACTGACAATCGCGGAGCCGCCCGATGCCCAGACAACCCAATCTCCTCTTCCTCTACAGCGATGAGCAACGCTGGGATACCCTGGCCTGCACCGGCAATCGTCGTATCGCCATGCCCAACCTCGATCGCTTGGCCAGTCGCTCGACCCTGGTTGAACAGACCTACGTCACCCAGCCGGTGTGCACCCCGTCGCGGGCCAGCCTGCTGACCGGGCTGTGGCCGCATCAGTGCGCCATGGAGACCAACAATCTGATCCTGGATGAGGCCCACGCCTGTCTACCGGAGATGCTGGAGCCTGGGGTCTGGGCCACGGCCCATCATGGCAAATGGCATCTCGGCGATGAGATCTTCGCCCAGCATGGTTTTGACGAATGGATCGCCACCGAGGATACCTATCACGATTTCTGCCGGCCTCATCGCGATATCCGCAGCTATTCCAGCTATGATCGCTTTCTGCGGGCCCATGGCTGCCGTCCGGCGCCGCGTCAGATCAGCGGTCGTGAACCCTGGGTCGCCGACCGCTTCTTCCGCGATCAGATCCACGCCATGCCCGAGGAGCTGTGCCGACCGCAGTTCCTGGCCAACAGTGCCCGCCGCTTCATCCGTGAACACCGCCAGCAGCCCTGGGCCCTGTACGTCAACTTCCTTGAACCGCACATGCCCTTCCATTCCTGCCGGGATCGCCAGTACGATCCCGATGTCGTGCCCCTGCCGCTGCACAACGCCATGCAGGCCCCGGCCGCTGATCATACCCGCCGGGCCCAGTTGACCGCCGCCGGCTATCGTGCCACTGGTTATGATGACGACGGCCCCTTTGTCGATGAGGCCTCATGGCGACAGCTCATCGCCCGCTACTGGGGCATGTGCTCCCTGGTCGATGACGCCGTCGGGCGGATCCTGGCCCAGCTTGAGGAGGCCGGGCTGATGGATGACACCATCATCGTCTTCACTTCTGATCATGGCGACCTGATGGGCTCGCATGGCCTGCTCGGCAAGGGGCATCAATACGAGGAATCGGCCCGGGTGCCCTTGTTGGTCAAGCTGCCCGGCCAGAGTGCTGCGCAACGGGTCGAGGGGCCCTTCAGCCACATCGATCTGGTCCCCAGCCTGCTGGAGGCCCTGGGTCAGCCGCTGCCAGAGCACCTGCCCGGACGCTCCCGGCTCGACCTGTTGCGGCAGGGTGGGCGCTGCCAGGACGATGTCTTCATCGAATGGAATGGGGCCGGGCGGGCGAGTGATCGCCCCTTACCGGCCTGGGCTGCCGAGGTGGCCGGCGATGAGCAGGCCATCCGGGCCTCCCTGGGCCAGGACATCCGCAGCCTGGTCAGCGCCGACGGCTGGAAGTACAACCACTCCTCGGTCGGCGAGCATGAACTGTTCGATCTCAGCCAGGATCCGGGCGAGCTGTGCAACCGCATCGCCGATCCGGCCCAGCAGGAACGGATCGCCGTCTATCGCCGCCGTCTGGCGGCCTGGCAGGTAGCCACCGGCGATCATCATCAGCCGGTCTCTGCCTGACCGGGACTTGCCCCCTGGCGCCCGTCGCCATGCTCGTGCCGACCGGTGAGGGGGGGGTAGGGCATGGCGCAGACGCACAGTACGGGGTCCTGGCCGCAGTGGCGTGGCGAGGGGGTGGTGCTGGTCCTCTCAGGGCCGTCGGGCTGTGGCAAGAGCACCTTGATCCAGGCTTTCCTGGCCCGGCAGAGTGGCTTCGCGGCCAGCGTCTCGACCACCACCCGGCCACCTCGGACCGGTGAGGTCGAGGGTCGCGACTATCACTTCTGCGATGATGAGACCTTCCAGCGCCGCATCGACGAAGGGGCCCTCCTGGAGCATGCAGTGGTCTTCGGCCGGCATCGCTACGGCACCCTGCGGGCGCCGGTGCTGGAGCGCAGTGCCGCCGGGCTGGGGGTGATCATGGATGTCGATGTCCAGGGCGCTGCCCAGATCCGAGAGCGGCTGCCGGCGGCGGTCCAGGTCTTCATCCTGCCGCCATCGGCTGCTGAACTAGAACGGCGTCTGCGCGGCCGGGGGACGGATGAGGCCGAGGTCGTGGCCCGCCGTCTGGCCGAAGCGACTGCCGAAATAGGCTGCTGGAGCGCATATGACTTCGTCATCATCAACGATGACCTGGATGTGGCCGTCGCCCGCCTGGAAGCCATCGCCGAGGCTGCATCCTGGCGCAGCAGCGCTTTTTCCTGAAGACGCCTGCTGAGGGTCAGGGCACGCTGACAGGCTCCGCCAGCCAGGTCCAGTGACCCTCGCGCTCCGCTTGCCTGGACCTGTGGTGACGCTAGAGTACCCCTCCGCATAGCCAACGAAGGGGACGTGGTGCAGGCCAGGACGACAGCCGAGGTACGTGATGCGTTCGTGGACTTCTTCGTTGCCAAGGGCTGTGTCCATCACCCCTCGGCCTCGTTGCTGAGCACCGATCCCACCACCCTGTTCACGGTGGCCGGGATGTCCCAGTTCAAGGACATGTTCCTGGGTCGCGGCACCCTGCCCTTCACCCGTGCCGTGACCTGCCAGAAGTGCATGCGCACCAATGACATCCTTAATGTCGGGCGCACGCCGCGGCACCACACCTTCTTCGAGATGCTGGGCAACTTCAGCTTCAACGATTACTTCAAGCGCGAGGCCATCACCTGGGCCTGGGAGTTCCTGACCACCGTCCTGGGGCTCGATCGCGAGCGTCTGTGGGTCAGTGTTCATCATGATGATGACGCCGCCTGGGACATCTGGGCCAAGGAGGTCGGCTTTCCGGAGCGGCGCATGGTGCGCCTGGGTGACGGCGACAACTTCTGGCCGGCTGATGCCCCGACCGAGGGTCCTCTGGGACCCGGTGGTTGCTGCAGCGAGATCTTCTGGGACTTCGAACCCGAGTCGCCGGCCGGTGGGGATCCCGGCAATGATCCCGGCAACCGCTTTGTCGAGATCTGGAACCTGGTCTTCCCCCAGTTCAATGTCTGTGAGCCCAAGGTTGAGGGTCGCTACACCCTCAATGATCTCGGCCGCACCAACATCGATACCGGGGCTGGTCTGGAGCGCCTGGCCTGTGTCGTCCAGGGTCAGCGCAACAACTTCGATACCGATCTCTTCCGGGGCATTTTGGCCGCCGTGTCGCAGATCGTCGACCGGCCGTACCTGCCCCAGGCCGATCCGGCCTCGCCGGAGGGCGAAGGCAACGTCCACATGCGCCGTATCGCCGACCATGTGCGGGGCATCACCATGGCCATTGTTGATGGGGCGCGGCCCGGCAATACCGGGGCCGGCTACATCATCCGCCGTCTGATCCGCCGGGCGGTGCTCGACGTCGATCACCTGGGGGTCGAGGACCCCTGTCTGGCGGCGGTGGTGCCGGCGGTGATCGCCGCCATGGGCAGCGCCTATCCGGAGATCACGGCCCGCCAGGACCTGGTGGCCGAGACCCTGACCTGTGAGGAACGCCAGTTCCGCAGCACCCTGCGCCGGGGTCTGGACCTGCTCCAGCGGGA